>DASWUY010000525.1:0-7627 GCA_036401435.1 Acidobacteriaceae bacterium
GGAGGCGGGCAGCAGGGTGGGGAGGAGCACCTTTTCGGGGGGTGGGTCTTCGGAGATCTTGTCGGCCAGGTTTTCGGAGGGGTTCTGGGTAGAGGTAGGAGAGCTGAGCTGGGTTGAGGGAGCGGAGTGTGGCTGGGAGCGTCGGTCGGAGTGTGGGCGGGTGTGGGAGCGGGGGCGGTAGTGGACGAGCGCCGCGGCGTTGACGCCGATGAAGGCGAGTAGGGCGCCGAAGTTGAGCAGCTCGGCACCCTGCTCATAGGTGAGGAGGAAGGCGCCGGCGAGGACCAGAGCGCCGAGGATGAGGACGTTGTTGCGCGGGACCTGGTGCGTGGGGTCGATGGTGGCGAAGATGCGGCGGGGGAGGGAGCCGTCGCGACCCATGCCGTACATGAGGCGGGCCGCGCCGAACTGCGCGGCGATGCCGGAGCCGAGGTTGGCGACGAGGAGGGTGCCGTTGAGCAGGTAGCCGAGCGCGGGGCCGCCGACGCGATGGGCGACGGAGACAAAGGCGGTATCGACGGTGGCGGCGGGGAAGGGCGCGGTGGCGGGCCAGGCGAGCTGGGCGATGTAGACCTGGACGGCGGAGAGGATGCCGATGACGAGGCAGGTGAGCACGGTGGCGAGCATGATGTTGCGGCGGGGGTTCTCTACCTCTTCTGCCATGGTGGAGATGCCGTCGAAGCCGATGTAGGTGAGCACGGCAACAGAGGTGCCGCGGAAGAGAGAGGACGCGGAGAAGGTAGCCCGGTCATAGAAGGGCTGTATGAGCTGCGCGTGGGAGGGATGGACGACGAGCAGGATGTAGTGGACGCCCTGGCCGAGGAAGAGGGTGACGACAGCGGTCATGACGAGGGCGAGCAGGGCGTTGATGCGGCTGGAGGTCTGGATGCCGCGGGTGTTGAGCAGGGTGGAGAGCGCGGTGTAGAGGACGACCCAGAAGGCGTAGGGCACATCGGGCAGGAAGTTGCGCGAGGCCTGGCTGCACCAGATGACGCAGATGATGGGGTTGAGCAGGTAGTCCATGAGCATGGCCCAGCCGACCAAGTAGCCGAGGCGCGGATGGATCTCCTGCGACACGTAGGTGAAGGCGGAGCCGGCCTGGGGGTAGACGCGGGCCATACGGCCGTAGCTGACGGCGGTGAAGAGCATGGCCACCATCCCGATGAGGAGCGCGGTGACGACGTGGCCGTGGGCGATGTTGCTGACCACGCCGTAGATACCCATGGGCGCGGTGGGCTGGATGATGATGATGCCGTAGACGACCAGGTGCCAGAGCTGGAGGGAGCGCTGTAGCGGCGGGCCTTGGGGTGGTGTGGCCTGGGGTGGATCACTGCGGAGCATCGTCACCTTTATAGAGGCCGCGTGTGTGCTGGACCAGATGCGCGATCAGGATATCGGGCTTGCGGCTGGGGGGCTGTGGGGTCGCGCTCTTTTGCGGCGGGGCGGGCCGGGTATCTGTGCTTTGATGGGCAGTGTCGTTGGCTTCGCCTGGTTTTCTGGGCGTCGGTGGGAGGTGCGCATGCTGGCAGGCAGGTTGGGGACCGTGGTGTATGGGCGTTTTCTGATCGGGATCGCGGGGCTGGGAGGGCTGCTGTAAGGGATCGACGTCGGCATTATCGCGGCGGCGCTGCTGTACCTGGGGAAGACGGTGAGTTTGAGCCTGGCGCAGACTTCGATCCTGGTGGCGGCGGTCCTGGGGGGGAGTATGACGTCTTCGCTGCTGGCGGGGGTGCTGTCGGACTGGTTTGGGCGCAGGAAGATGATGATGGTCGCCGGGCTGATGTTTGTGGTGAGTGTGGGACTGATCGTGGCGGCACAGGGGTTCACGATGTTGTTCCTGGGGCGGTTGTTGCAGGGGATGAGTGGTGGGGTGATCGCGGTGGTGGTGCCGCTGTACCTGGCGGAGTGCCTGGGTGCGAGCTATCGGGGGCGGGGGGCGGCGATCTTCCAGTGGATGCTGACGCTGGGGATCGTGGTCGCGTCGGTAGCAGGGCTGCTGTATACGTGGCAGGCGGAGGGAGCGATTCGCGCGGCGGCGGGGGATGCGGTGCTGATCCGGGCGGCGGAGAACCATGCGTGGCGGGGGATGTTCCTGGCGATGATTTATCCGGGGATGCTGTTTTTTGCGGGGTCGCTGTTCCTGGTGGAGACGCCGCGATGGCTGTTTCGTAAGGGGCGGCGTGCGGAGGCGCTGGCCTCGCTGCGGCAGCTGGGGCCGGAGGCGGAGGCGCAGTTGCAGATGCGGGAGATGGAAGCAGTGGCGCTGAAGGAGGCGGTCGGTAAGGCGGCGGGGACGGGCGACCCGCTGCTGCGGAGGAAGTACGTGGTGCCGTTTGTGCTGGCCTGCACGGTGCTGGCGTGTAACCAGGCGACGGGGATCAACTCCATCCTGGCGTTCCTGGTGGTGATTTTGAAGCAGGCGGGGATGAGTGCGGCGCACGCGACGGCGGGAGACGTGGTGGTGAAGGGGATCAACTGCGTGATGACGGTGGTGGCGGTGTTGCTGGTGGACCGCAAGGGGCGGAGGTTTCTACTGCGGATTGGGACGGGCGGGATCATTGTGACGCTGCTGGCGGCGGGTGTTTTGTTTCGCACGTTCGAGTCGCAGCGAGTGGATGTGCGGTTGCAGGCGCAGGCCGCGGTTTCGGGGGACAGGCTGCACCTGCCGCTGGACGCGGTGGCTGGCGAAGGCAGGACAGCGGGGCGTGCGGCGTCCTTGACGGTGCTCTACTCCTATGGGTCGGGGGACAGGGTGGCGGCGGCGTTGAGCACGGACGCGGGTGCGGCAATCACGATTGTGCCTGTGGAGAAGGACGCGGGGAAGCCTCTGGCGATTCGGCATGCGTTCTATGGGCCGGTGGCGGGGGAGGGGACCGGGTGGCTGATCACGCTGTGCCTGGGGCTTTTTGTTTCCTTCTTCTCGGTGGGGCCGGGGGTGGTGGTGTGGCTGGCGCTGTCAGAGCTGATGCCGACGCGGATCCGGTCGGCGGGCATGGGGATTGCGCTGCTGTTGAACCAGGGGGTGTCGACGGTGATTGCGGCGCTGTTCCTGCCGGTGGTGGGGTACTTCGGGTACTACGCGATGTTCCTGTTCTGGGCGGGATGCACGACGGTCTACTTCCTGACGGCGACCTTCTTTTTGCCGGAGACGAAGGGCAAGACGCTGGAGGAGATCGAGAGGATCTTCGACAAGAGCCTGCGGCTGCCAGCGGAGGCTGCGGGCTAGCGGGGTGGGCTGACTGACGGGCTGATACCGCGATCTTCTCCTGCGGCGCGGGTGGTTTCCAGGGGAGTGGACGCTGGCGCGCGGGTGCTGCTGCCGGGCTTGTTTGAGCCGGTGGCGGGCATAGACGCGAGGCGCTCACAACTTGAGCGAAGTGTGTGCCACGGGCTGGTACGAAGGTACTTCCCTGCTGCCTTTTGCGGGAACAGGGCTCCCGATTCTGCAAGGATAACCACATCAAGTTCTGTGAGCTGAACGGCGGTGCTTCCCGCCTGAAGAGCAAGCCATGCTGGCGCGCCGAACCTTCGGGCGCAGCTGGTCCAGGCCTGCCAGACGCTGGTACGGAAGCAGGCAAACGGGGCAGGCGCGGCAGCTTTTTCGGCCGCAGCTGCCGGAGCTGCACCGTTGCTTTTTGTAACCCTTTTTCCTTCTCTCGCGTTGCTCCTCCGGACCTCCGCGCCCGAGTTCACCCTTTTCGAGAGGATTACCACATGTTCGCTTCGTACGTTCTTCGCACCTCAGCCGCCGCGGCTGTGCTGCTAGCCGGGATCGGCTTTCCTGCACCGGTCTTGGCTGCCGTTCCGAGCACACCGGCCGTGTCTTCTTCGCAGGCCGCGGCGCATCCGCTGCATGGCATTGCTGCTTACAGGCTTCGACACACAATGAAGAAGAGCCGTCCCTTGGTGGCGCCGAGCGTTGCGCCGGTGACAGCGCGGGCGGGGCACTCGACTCCATTCAGCAGAATGATGTTGCCACGCATCCAGGCGCAAAGGGCGCAGGATCGCGCGCAGGGGATAACGGCGCAGTCTGCCGCGGCAGGCGTGAAGCTGCACCCGCAGGGCCAGCCGTACACGGGGTCGACGGGCGTAGCGGTCAACTTTCCGGGCTTTCTGCAGCCGCCCTGGTTTACGGTCGCCGATTACAACCAGGACTCGAGCGAAGTGACCATGTCCCTGACTGCGGACGTGAACAAGGATGGGAAGCCTGACCTGGTGAACATCACCGATGACGGCACGGTGAACGTGGTTCTGAACACGGGCAGCGGCTTCAGCGGGACGGCGATGCCGACGGTGTACTCGTCGATCACCACCTTTAACCCTACCGTTGACTTTGCGTCGGCTGTCGATCTGAACAAGGACGGCTATCCAGATATCGAGGTGGTCGACACTGCAAATGCAATGGTCTACATCTTGATGAACAAGGGCGATGGCACCTTTGCCAATGCCCAGCAGATCAACCTGAACCTGGCTGCGGGCGCGAGCATAGACAGTAACGGCTTCTCGGGCGACGTGATCTTCGCCGACGTCACCAATGACGGCACGCCGGACATGATTGTTCTGAGCGGGCAGCCCTCGGACGCGGGCTCGGTGCTGACCCTGCAGGTGTACGTAGGCGTAGGCGATGGAACGTTCCCTACCACCTCGCTGACGCCGCAAACGCAGACCATCGCAGGGGCGGTCGTGGAAGGCTCCTATCACTCCATGCAGGCCGTGGACATGAACGGGGACGGCAAGGTGGACCTGGTTTTCCCGGCGATGCTGCAGAACATCACCGGGACGTTCGGGTATACCTATGTGCTCACCGGGAATGGCAACGGGGTGTTCAGTACCTTTCCCACGGTGGATCAGAACGCGGCGGCGAGTTACGCGGTCGGCGTGAATAATTATCTGTATGAAAGCTATGTGGGCAAGGTGAGCAGTGCCGCCACGGCTGCGACGGTGGTGGTTGCTGGGGAAGACGGTATTTACAGCCAGGTGAGCAATGGGGATGGGACGCTGCAGGCCCCGGTGTTCACGCCGATCGGGACGCTGAGCGAATACAACGACGTGCTCTTTGCGGATCTGAACGGGGACGGGAAGGTAGACCTGATGGGCTCGAATGATGGCTTCTTCGCCATCTACACGGGCAATGGCGATGGGACCTTCAGCTCGACGATTACGGCGCAGTATGCGGGTGGCGATAACAACGGCAACACGGAGCCGCTGCCAGCCGACTTTGACGGGGATGGCAAGGTAGACGTTGTCTTCGTGGGCGGTTACGGAGATGCGGGTCTGTTCCATGGCACGGGGCTTGCGGGCATCCACATGTTTGACGGCGCTCCGATCCTGGGAGGCGCGAACGAGGACGCTTACAACGACGAAGCGGTAGTGGCGGGCAACTTCACGGGGAGCGGCTACAACGACGTGCTCTTCATGAACTATAACTACAATATTTCATCCTGCGATTCCAATTGCAGCGTCGAGGTAGACATCGCCATCAACGATGGCCGTGGGAACTTCACCTACAAGACGGCGCTGTCGCATGCGGCACTGAACAGCATTGGCTGGAGCTTTGTTTATCCGATGTCGATCGACATCAACAACGATGGCAAGCAGGACATGCTGATCTCGACCGGGACGGGGCTGTACTACGCGCTGAGCAACGGCGATGGGACGTTTACCAACCCGGTCGCTCTCCCGCTGCCCGGCGGTTCGACGATCGGCTGCAACCTGAACTACGGGGCGGTCAAGGACCTGAACAAGGACGGGAAGCAGGATATTGTCGTGGCCTATGGTGGCTGCGAGAGTGGGGACGAGGGTGCTATTACCGCCTCGGGCTTCCTGACGTGGATGAACAATGGGGACGGTACCTTTACGCCGAGCTTTACCGGGTTCGGAAACAGCCTTTACTCGGTGGACGTGGCGGACTTCAACAATGACGGCAAGTTAGACCTGATCGCGCTCGATTCGGTGCAGGGGGATGCGATCTACGTGGTTCCAGGCAACGGAGATGGCTCGTTCAACACGGCTGCCTACGTGACTCCATGGACCGACAGCAACATTTTCTCCGTGGCGATCGGGGACTATGACGGGGACGGAAACCAGGACATTGCCATGCTGGGCTATGTCGGAAGCTATGGCGTAACGCTGCTGAAAGGCAATGGCGATCTGACCTTCTCGGGAGGGCCGGCTTTCTTCTACGGTACGTACGTGTACGCGGGGCAGTTTGCAGACTTCAACACGGATGGGCGACCTGACCTGGTGTTGGACGTGTATCCGGACTACGCGCCGTATGAGAGCTTCGCGTACTCGATCAACCTAGGGGGCGGGGCATTCAGCGATCCTACGATGCTCTACTCCGCCTACGACGAGTCTGAGGGCGCCAAGCAGTACGGGTACCCTCTGATCGTGGCGGACTTCAACGGAGACGGTGCTCCGGACGTGCTGGCGGAGAGCTATTACTCCAGCGGTTTCTTCTATAACACCGGTGCGATCACGATGACGCTGAGCACGAGCGCGGCGAGTACCACGCAAGACGCCTCGATCACGCTGACGGCGACGCTGACGCCTACGGTGGGCAGCAACGCGGCCACGGGCACGGTCACCTTCTACGATAACGGGACGGCGATCGGCACGGGAACGCTCTCGGGCAATGTCGCCACCCTGACTCTGAGCACGCTGCCAGTGGGCAATAACGTGATCACGGCGGTCTACTCGGGGGATGTGCACTACAACGCGGCGACGAGCACGGCAAGCGTGAACGGGCAAGGCGGGTCCACGACGATCGGGGTAGGTGCGCTACCGGCCAGCTTCTCCATGACAGCTGTTTCGGGTGCGACGCTCAACCTGACGGTGGGCGAGACGGGGACGGCTACCTTCACCGTGACCGGCAACGCCACCTTCACAGGGGCGATCACCTTCAGCTGCAGCGGGGTGCCTGCCGGCACGTCGTGCACGATCCTGCCGGGCACGATTAACCTGACGGGCGCGCAGTCGGCTACTGTCGCCGTGGTGCTGGACACGACGGCTCCCAACAACCACTTCAACGCAGGCAACCTGGTGCCGGACTGGATGAGGACGACGGGCGGGATCACTCTTGCGGCGGGCGTGCTGCTGCTGTTGCCTCTGGGGCGTCGCCGTAACACCTGGCCACTGGTGCTGTTCGCTGTGCTGGGTCTGGGTGCGGCGGTTTCGCTCTCTGGTTGCGCTCACAAGTACGAGGGCACGCCTGCGGGGACCTACACGGTCAACGTGGTGGGGACCTCGGGGTCGATCACGCAGACGAGCACGATCAGCATGACGATCCACAAGTAATCGACGTAGTTACACAGAGGAAGGCAAGGCCCGGGCGAAACTGCCCGGGCCTTGCTGTTTTCTGGCGCACGGGGCGGCGATCCCGTGGGCAGAGCGGGCGTTGGTTGGCTCTTTTGCGAAGGCGGCCTGGTGGGTGGCGAGGCTCCTGCGGCACCAGCGGAGCCGACTGCGGGGTCACCGCGATGCCAGTAGATATAGCCGACAATGCCCCTCCGGGAACCCTCTATCCGGGTGACCCCGGCTGCAACCGGAATGGGGGCCCGACCACGCGCTGGGGCCACTTCGCTCCGCGGGCTGGCTTTGCCTGGTCCCCATCTCAAGGCTTCGGTGC
>DASWUY010000526.1:0-1510 GCA_036401435.1 Acidobacteriaceae bacterium
GGAACATCGCCCATACCAGCTGGTTCTTTGAGACCTTCATCCTGCGCGAGTTTGTGCCTGCCTACCAGCCCTTTCATCCTGATTTTCTGTGGCTCTTCAACAGCTACTACAACTCCGTCTCGGACCAGCCGGAGAAGAAGCTGCGCGCCAGCTTCTCCAGGCCGGCGCTTAGCGCCATCCTCGACTATCGCTCGCATGTGGACGCGGCCATTGAGACACTGCTGGCGGCCGGAGCTCCGGCTGAGGCGGAACGCCGCCTGGTGCTTGGCCTGCACCACGAGCAGCAGCACCAGGAGCTGCTGGTCACCGACATCAAGCATGCCATGTGGTCCAATCCGCTGCGGCCCGCCTACCATGAGGGGCCCGCGCCCGGCGCCAGGCCAGAGGACCAGATGACCCGGCAACTGACCCCGCAGCGCTGGCGCAGCTATGCCGGAGGGGTGGAAGAGATCGGCTACCGGGGCCCGGGATTTTGTTTTGACAACGAGCAGCCGCGGCACCGGGTGTATCTGGAGCCATTCGAGCTCGGGTCGAGGCCGGTCTCCTGCGCGGAGTACCTCCAGTTCATGGAGGACGGAGGATATCGGCGCCCGGACCTGTGGCTGGCCGAGGGATGGCAGAACGTACAGCAGGAGCAGTGGCGGGCCCCGCTCTACTGGCACCGCGATCAGGCAGAAGGGGAGTGGTCGGTGTTTACCCTGCGCGGAGAGCTGCCCTTGAACGCGCTGCTGGCAACCCCTGTGTGCCACGTGAGCTACTATGAGGCCGATGCCTTTGCCCGCTGGGCGCGTTGCAAGCTGCCCACGGAGGCAGAGTGGGAGGTGGCAGCGGCGGAGGCGCTGGGCGAGGGCCTGCGGTGGAACGAGCTCGATCTGCTGGAGGGTGGGGCACTGCACCCCGCGGCCTCCACTCCGAGTGACTGCGACCAGCTTTGCCAGCTCCTGGGTGGCGTGTGGGAGTGGACGGCGAGCGCCTACCTGGGCTACCCAGGGTACAACGCGCTGCCGGGGGCGCTGGGGGAGTACAACGGAAAATTCATGTCGAACCAGATGGTGCTGCGTGGCGGATCAGTGGGGACACCTGCCTCACACATTCGCGAGACCTACCGTAACTTCTTCTCGCCGGGGACGCGTTGGCAGTTCTCCGGCATTCGGCTTGCCCGGCGCTGACGACCGCCTCTAAAAGCGCGCAGGCCGGACGGCCTGCGTCCCGCTCTCCCACACTCGCGACGGGTGGTCCTCTCTTCTATGTCCATAGCTTCTTCTCTGTCCGCGCTCACCGACGCGTCGCTTACGCCGCTGGGTGAGGAGGTTTTGAGGGGCCTTACGTCCGAGCCGAAGACGCTGAGCCCGTGGCTCTTCTACGACGAGCAGGGCTCCCGTCTCTTTGAGCAGATCACCACGCTGCCTGAGTACTACGTCACTCGAACCGAGAGGGCGCTGTTTGCCGAGCATGCAGACGCGATCGTTGCCCTGGCGGCGGGTGAGCCGGGCACCACCCGCCGACTGGC
>DASWUY010000527.1:0-8627 GCA_036401435.1 Acidobacteriaceae bacterium
CCGGCGATGTTCGCCGCCCGCACCAGCGCTTCCGTGCGGCCGCCCATATTTCCGTCGAGCAGGTCGCGGTCGAGCACCAGCAGCAGGCGCCCGCCGAGGCTGCCCTCTTCGGATTGCATCAGCGTGGCGTACCACTCGTACACCTCTGTCGCCAGCGCCCGCTTGTCCGCCATGCGAATGATTCTACGGGCGCAGAACCGCATGCAACGCGCCGGTTGCAAGGATGGCGTGAGCGGATCAACTTGCCCGCGAGCAACGTGTAGCAGGCGCAAACCTCTGCCCGCCGCTGTGCTATATTCTTACTTGCAGTCCCCTTCCCCGATGCCATCCTGGCGCCATTTGGCGCCATCTCCGGCATGGCTTTTACTGGACGCGTAGCTCAACTGGCAGAGCATTCGACTCTTAATCGACAGGTTGTAGGTTCGATTCCTACCGCGTCCACCATGTACCGTGCCCCCACCTTTCTTTCGCGTGAGCGGGCGGAGCGGGGACCAGCATGAGAGCAGCTGTCTTTACGCCTGCACGCGCCGCCTCTCCGACCTTTCTCTCGATCAAAGACGTTCCTCGGCCGCAGATCAGCGCGGGTCAGGTGCTGCTGCGCGTGCTTGCCTGCGGGGTGTGCCGCACTGACCTGCACATCGTCGAGGGAGACCTGGCGGCGCTGCGTCCGAGCGTGATCCCCGGCCACCAGATCGTGGGAGAGGTGGTGGAAGGCGGCACGCCGCAGGTGCCGTTCGGGAGCCGTGCAGGGGTGTCCTGGATGGGCGGCGCTGATGGCACCTGCTGGTACTGCCGGCATGGCCTGGAGAACCTCTGCGACCAGCCTGTCTTTACCGGCTACACCCTTGATGGGGGCTACGCCGAGTACGTTGCGGTTCGGTCCGACTTTACCTATCCCGTGCCCGCGGGGCTGAGCGATACCGACGTGGCGCCGCTGCTGTGCGCGGGGATCATCGGCTTTCGCAGCCTGCGGGTGGCGGGCGTGCAGCGGGGCGAGCGCGTGGGGCTCTTCGGGTTCGGCAGCTCGGCGAGTCTCGCCATCGCCGTACTCCAGTCCTGGCAGTGCGAAGTTTATGTGGCGACGCGCGGCCAGGGGCATCGCAGTCTGGCGGCGTCGCTTGGAGCCACCTGGGTGGGTACTGAAGACCAGAAGCCGCCGGTGCTGCTGGATCGCGCCATCACCTTTGCGCCTAGCGGCAAGGTGGTGGTGAGCGCTCTGAGCAGCCTGCGCAAGGGCGGAGTGGTGGCCATCAACGCGATCCACCTGGACGCGATTCCCAGCTTTGACTATGACTCGCTGCTGTGGGGCGAGCGCCAGATGCGCAGTGTGGCGAACATGACGCGGCAGGATGCGCGCGACTTCCTGGAGGTGGCAGCGGAGCTCAACATCCGGCCACGGCCTACGGTTTATCCGCTTGAGCAGGCGAACGAGGCGCTGCTCGCGGTCAAGGAAGAGACCACCCGCGGCCCCTCTGTCATTGTTCCCTAGTGTGTGGAAGCGCGGCCGCGGCGGGCGTCCGCAACTGGACTCAGTGTGTCCGGAACTGAACAGCTAGGGTTCCTGCTTCGCGCCGTAAGTCTTTCCATGTCTGCGACCTGAAGCTGCTTTGAGGCTTGGCAGGCTGCGTGCACTAAGGTCCGGCGATGGACATTTCTCGCCCCGACATCAAGCGCAGCAAGACCAGGCGCCGCCTGCTCTGGTCCACCGCGGCGCTGGCTGCGGTTGTGGCTGCCGGCGTCTTCATCGCGCGGCTGAAGCCGGCTGCGCCCTCTGTAGACCGCAGCACCGTGTGGACCGATACCGTGAAGCGCGGCCCCATGTTGCGGCAGGTGCGAGGGCCAGGGACGCTGGTGCCGCGCGAAGATCGCATTCGGCTGATTCCGGCGCAGACCGAGGCAACGGTGGCCCGCATCCTGGTGCTGCCGGGCGCGAAGGTGCAGCCCAACACGCCGCTGATGGAGCTGGTTGACCCGCAGCTGGAGCAGGAGCTGCTGGACGCGCAGCTGCAGTTGAAGGCGGCGCAGGCGGACTACCAGAACGTGCGGGCGCGTCTGGACAGTGACCTGATGACGCAGAAGGCGGCGGCGGCGACCGTGGGCGCAGACCACCGGCAGGCGGGGCTGCAGGCGCAGACGGACAAGTCACTGTATGACCTGGGCGTGATCAGCGGGCTTACCTATAGCGCCTCAAAAGGCAAGGCAGATGAGCTGGACACGCGGGACAACCTCGAACGGCAGCGCCTGACCCTGAACGAAAAGGCGATCAGCACGCAGCTGGACGTGCAGCAGACCCGCGTGCAACAAGCGCAGGCCATCCTGGGCCTGAAGCAGAAGCAGCGCGATGCGCTTACGGTGGAAGCCGGCATTGCGGGCGTGCTGGTCGATCTGCCGCACCAGGTCGGCGAGCACGTGGCGCCGGGCACGACGCTGGCCAAGGTGGTGCAGCCGGACCAGCTCAAGGCCTCGCTCAAGATTGCCGAGACCCAGGCGCGCGACATCCAGATTGGCCAGCCCGCGGAGGTAGACACGCACAACGGCGTGATCGCGGGCGAGGTGACGCGGATTGATCCCGCGGTACAGAACGGAACGGTGACGGTCGACGTACAGCTCACCGGGGCGCTGCCGCAGGGGGCGCGGCCGGATCTGAGCGTGGACGGCACGATTGACCTGGAGCGGATGGGCAGCGTGCTGGCCATGGGGCGGCCGGCCTTTGGTAATGAGAACTCAACCATCACCCTGTTCCGGGTGAGCCCGGATGGCAAGTATGCGACCCGCGTACCGGTGAGAGTGGGCCGGGCGTCGGTGAACAGTATCCAGGTGCTGGAAGGTCTGCAGGAAGGCGACGCTGTCATCCTGTCCGATATGTCGCGATACGACAACACCGACCGGATTCGTCTCGACTGATCGCGGGTAGGCGAAGGGAAGCACGGAGCAAGGGATCAGCGCAGACACTCGGATGGAGCCCGCACCGGGCGCAAGGAGAAAAGGATGAGCGCAGCAGGAACGAACGGGGCGACGAACGGGGCGGCAAACATGATCGAGATCGAGAACCTGACCAAGGTCTTCTACACCGATGAGATCGAGACGCATGCGCTGTCGGGCGTGCACCTGACTATCAGGCGAGGGGAGTATGTGGCCATGTCGGGTCCCTCGGGCTGCGGCAAGTCGACCCTGCTCTCGATCGTCGGCCTGCTGGACACGCCCACGTCGGGGCGATATCACCTGAACGGGAAGGAGGTGGCCAACCTCAACTTCGGGGACCGCTCGCGCATTCGGAACCAGGAGATTGGCTTCATCTTCCAGAGCTTCAACCTGATCGGGGACCTGACGGTGGCGGAGAATGTAGCGCTGCCGCTTACCTACCGCGCGGGCATGCCGGCGGCCGAGCGCAAGCGGCGCGTGCAGGAGTCGCTGGAGCGGGTAAACATGGCGCACCGCATGCGGCACTATCCGGCGCAGCTCTCCGGAGGCCAACAGCAGAGGGTCGCGGTGGCGCGCGCGCTGGGTGGGGCGCCGTCGATCCTGCTGGCGGATGAGCCGACAGGCAACCTCGACTCAAAGAACGGCGAAGCCGTGATGCGGCTGCTGCAGGAGCTGCACCAGGAGGGTGCGACCATCTGCATGGTGACGCATGACCCTCGCTTTGCGGCGCATGCGCAGCGGCAGGTTCACCTCTTCGACGGCAAGGTGGTTGCCGAGGGCGAACTGCAGCAGCTGCTGGCAGAGGTGTAAGCGTGAGCGCGCTGCCACAGGACGTCCGCCACGCACTGCGCCAGCTCCGGCGGGCGCCGGGCTTTGCAGCGACCGCTATCGTCACCCTTGCGCTGGGCATCGGCGCGACGACGGCGATGCTCGCGGTGGTGGACTCCGTGCTGCTGCGCTCGGTGGCGTTGCCGCACGCGGAACGGCTGGTGACGCTCTCGCGCCTGGTGAAGGGCGAGCGCGAGGTTGGCTTCGACTACAAGGACGTGCCTGCACTTGCAGCCGTTCACAGCTTGGAAGCGGTGGGCAGCTACGGCAGCCTGCCGAGCCCGGTGACGACGCCTGACGGCACGCGCGTGAGCTACGTGATGACCACGGGGCCGGGCTTCTTCCGAGTGCCTGCTGTGCCTGCGCGGATGGGTCGCGTGCTTACGTCCGAAGACGGGCATCGGCCGGTCACCGTCGTCAGCGACGCCTTCTGGCGCAAGACGCTGCACAGCAACCCGCACGTGATCGGCTCCGCGATAAAGGTGGGCGCGCGCATGATGACCGTTGTCGGCGTGATGCCGCGGGGCTTCGCGTTTCCGCACTCGTCTGAGGCGGAGATGCTGTATGTGCCGGAGACGGTGAGCGCCGATGGCAAGGACGATCACGGCTTTACCAGCACCCTGCTGGTGGCGAGGCTCAAGCCGGGCGTGGATCCGGGCGCGGCACTCAGCGAGGCGGGCGCCGCTTACAGGCAAGCCGGGGCTAGCAGCGGCCTTGGCAGCGGCTCTGGAAGCGGCACTGGCAGCGAAGACCGCGGCACGCTGCTCATGCGTTCTTACCGTGGCGTCATCACGGGACAGGAACGGCCGGCGCTGTTGGCGCTGCTGGGCGCCTGCGCGCTGCTGCTGCTGATCGCCTGCGCCAACTCGGCCAACCTGCAGATCGCGCGCGGTGCCACGCGCTTGGGCGAGATGAGCGTGCGCTCGGCGCTGGGGGCGGGCCGAGGCCGGCTGCTGCGACAGATTGTCACAGAGAGCGTTACAGTCTCCGTGCTGGGCGCCGGATTGGGGCTCGTCCTGGCCTGGGCCGCGCTGGCCTGGGCGCGCTCTGCCTACGGCGGCCAGTTTGCACGCTTCGACGAACTGGCTTTGCATCCGCTGGCCTACGCCGGATCCACAGCGCTCGCGGTGCTGGCCGGGGTGGTGGCGGCGCTCGCCCCCGCTTCCAGTGCGCTGCGGGCCGCGGGTCAACTGCAGACCGCGCCAGCGCGCATCACCCGCGGCTCCCGGCTAAGCGGCCTGTTGGTGGCGGGCGAGATCGCCCTTACCTGTGTGCTGCTCACCACGGCCGGGCTTTTTCTGCGAACCTTCCGCGCTCTGGAACAACTGCCGCTCGGCTTCCATCCGGCGCATGTGACAGAGATCACGCTGATGCCGCTCAACCCACATGAGGACACGCGCGCCATTGCGCAGACCTACGACCACGTGCTTGAGCGGCTTGCAGCGATGCCCGGCATTGAGGCCGCGGCCACGCAGACGTCGCTGCCGTTCTCGAACTTTACCCTGCAGATGACGAACGGCTTCCGCATCCCCGGGCGTCCGTCTCAGAAAGGTGACGAGGCGAGCGTAAGCCTGGTGAGCGCAGGCTACACGCGCACCCTGGGCGTGCCGCTGCTCCGGGGTCGCGACTTCACCGCGGCGGACGGGGAGGGCGCACCTGCCGCAGCGCTCGCGAACGAGACCTTCGTCCGCAGATTCATCGGTGCGAGAGGCGCCATTGGCACGACAGTCGAGTTCACCAGTGATACGAAGGATGGCAGTGACGGGCGCTTCCTCCAGGTCCCGGTCACCATCATCGGCGTGGTCCCGGACCAGGCCGGCTCTGACCTCACCGCGCAGGCCGACCCGCTGCTGCTGCTGAACTATCGCCAGTACCCCCCAACCGGCGCTCACGCGCATTTCATGCTCGGCCTGGCGCCACAGTTTGCCGTGCGCTCGTCTCTATCGCCGGACATACTTGATCGCGAGATCCGCAGCGCGCTGAAGCAGGCTGCGCCGGACATGGCCGAGATGCGGATCGAGCCCATCGACGAGGCCATCGATGCCACGCTCTCAAGCCGCAGGCTGGCGCTGCGCCTTGCCGGCAGCTTTGGCGCAATTGCCCTGGTGCTGGCAGCGGTCGGCATCTACGGCGTGCTCGCGTATGCGGTTGCAGGGCGCACAAAGGAGATTGGCATCCGCATGGCGCTCGGCTCGACGCGGCAAGGCGCGATGCGGCTGGTGCTGCGGCATGCGGCGCTCATGGTCGCAGCCGGCCTGGCCGCGGGCATTGCCGGCACCTGGCCCGCGCATACGGCCGTGCGCGCTTTCCTCTACGGCGTCCGGCTGGTGGACCCACTCACGCTCTCCGTTGTGGCCTCCGTACTGCTCGCGGTCGCCGCTCTCGCGGCTGCCGTGCCGGCATGGCGCGCCACACACGTCGACCCCATGCAGGCACTCAGGTCCGAGTAAGGAGCAGCATGCAGACGATCGTTGCCGACATCCGCTACGCACATCGCGCCCTCAGACGCGCGCCGGCCTTCGTGCTAACGGTGGTGGCGACGCTCGCGATTGGGATCGGGTTGAACACGGCGATCTTTACGGTGGTGGACTGCGTGCTGCTGCGGCCGCTGGGGTATCACGACGCGGACCGGATCGTTGCCTTGCAGACCCGGTTCGATGACGAGCGGCGATCGATCCCGCGGCTGGGTGGGGACGACTACACGGACCTCGCGCGCCAGGTCACGGGCCTTGAGGCTACGGCTCACTATCATAGCTTCGCGGATGGGATCGAGCTTGGCGGCAGCTCCTTGTATGTTCCCGTTGCCATTGTCAGCCCTCGCTTTGCCCAGGTCATGGGCGTGGAGCCAGTCGCTGGGAGGCTCTTTCACCCCGGGGATGCAGGCGGGAATGACGTTCTGGTCAGCGCATCGTTTGCGGCGGACCACTTTGCTTCCGTCGGCGACGCGGTTGGGAAGGCGATCACATACTCGGGCGCGGTCTATACGGTGGCAGGCGTGTTGCCGCGGGGATTTTCCTTTCCTGAGAAGACAGAGCTATGGTTTGAGTCGCGGGCTACGACCAAGGCGGGCAGTCGTACCGCGTACAACGATCGGGCCATTGGCAAGAGGCGTGCCGGGGTGAGTGCGGCGCAGCTCGATGCGGAGCTCGCCGCCTTCTCCCGGCAGCTACAGCGCAGCTATGCGGAAGACCGGAACAAGTCGATTGAAGCGGTGGCCCTGCAAGAGCAGCTCGTCGGGCCGGTGCGGTCCACGCTGAAGCTGCTGATGGGCGCGGTCGCGGTGCTGCTGCTGATTGTCTGCGCGAACGTAACGCACCTGGAGCTGGCACGCGCGACACGGCAGCTGCGGGCTGTCACCATCCGCGCGGCCTTGGGTGCGACGCGGGCCAGGCTGACCGGCATCGCCGTGGTGGAGACCGCTTTGCTGGCCGGCGCGGGATCGGCCGCAGCAGTGCTGCTGGCGATGGCGGCGTTGCGGCTGCTGCTGCGGATGGCTCCGCCTGATCTGCCGCGGCTGGCAGAGGTGCACCTGAACCTGCATGTGCTGGTTTTTTCCACCCTGGTAAGCCTGCTGGTGATGACGCTGGCCGCGCTCGTGCCTGTCTGGCGTTCCTGGCAGGTTGACCCTGCGCATGCCCTGCGCCAGGATGCTGCGCGCGGAACAGAATCGCGCCGCTCGCTGGGCTTGCGCAACAGCCTGCTGGTGGCCGAAGTCGCGCTCACGCTAACTCTCTCGGTGTGCGCGATCCTGCTGGCGCGGCAGCTGCTCGCGCAGTCGCGGCAGGACCTTGGCTTCTCGCCCGACTCGCTGATCACCCTGGATACGCACGCCATCCTCTCCACGCGGAGGCCGGTGGGGAGCGATAGTTCTGCTGCATCGCGGGCGGCGCTTGAAGCGGCCTGGGCCCGGATCGAGCAGGGCAACCTGAACCGGCTCGATGCCGCGCTCGCCTCAGTGGCGGCGGTGCCCGGCGTGGACGCGGTGGCGGGGATCGGCGGCGCGCCGATGGGCTTTGGCGGGTCGGATGTTGCTTACGCAGTCAAGGGCCGGCAGGTCTTCGCGCCGGGAGTCAGCCTGCCGGATGCGGATCTGCGTCCCGTCACGCCGGGGCTCTTCGCGACCATGGGCATACCGCTGCTGCGCGGTCGCGGCCTGTCAGCGAACGATCTCTACTACGCTCCGCACGTGGCGCTGATCAACCAGGAGCTGGCACGGAAGACGTTTGGCGGCCAGGATCCTGTGGGGCAGCAGTTCATGTGCGGCTACGACGAAGATGTTCCTACCTGGATCACCATCGTGGGCGTGGTGGGGGACATTCGCAGCGACTCACCTGCCACGGCGCCGAAGCCGACCCTGTATGTGCCGGTGAACCAGCATCCAGGCGCGTCACCGGACATGCAGTTCGTCGTGCGGACGCGCGGCAATCCCGCAGCCATGGCAGAGACGCTGCGCCGGGCGCTGGGCCGCACGCATCCGGAGATTGCGGTGAAAGCAACGACGATGCGCGAGAACATCGGCGAGACCGAGCGAGGGGATGCCTTCCGCACCCTGCTGCTGAGTGGCTTTGCCGGGGTCAGCGTTGTTCTGGCGGCGCTCGGGACGTACGGGGTCACCTCCTACACGGTCTCGCAGCGCAGCTTTGAGTTCGCCTTGAGGATGGCGGTTGGTGCCACGCGCGCGCAGGTGCTGGGGCTGGTGCTCGGCAACACTCTGCGCGTAGTGCTGGCTGGCATCGGGCTAGGGCTGGCGCTGTCAGTGGCGCTTTCGCGGGTCTTCAGCCGACTGCTGGGTGAGCTGCCTGCCTTTGATCCGGCTGCGTATGCGGGCGCCGCAGTGTCCGTGGTGGCCCTTGGGTTATTCGCGGCGTGGCTGCCTG
>DASWUY010000528.1:0-9383 GCA_036401435.1 Acidobacteriaceae bacterium
CTACAACGCACAGTTCCGACTGGAGATGTTCAACGCGCTCAATCACGAAAACATCGGGACCATCAGCACCAGCCAGAACTACTTCAACTCCGGCACCGGACAAACGGAGATCGTGCATGTGAACCCGAACAATGGCAACTACGCGAACTCTGCGCGTGTCATTCAGCTTGGTTTCAAGTTCTACTTCTAAGCGCTCTAACCCTGCTGTACTCCATGCCAAGGCGACCCTAAACGGGCCGCCTTGTTTGTTCAGGCTGGTGTACATTCTGAGGCATGCTGCCTGCACGCAAGGCGTCTCTTTGCGCGCCCGGGCTCTCGCGGTGATCAAGGGGTCCTCGCACCATGGCTGCATCAGCCCGAATGAGCGACGTTGCGCGGCGTGCCGGGGTCAGCACCATGACCGTCTCGCGTGTTCTCAGCGGCACAACGCAAGTCTCCGACGCCGTGCGCGAAAAGGTTCTATCGGCCGTAGCCGAGCTTCGCTATCAGCCAAATGAGCTTGCGCGTTCCCTCCGCGCCCGCCGCACCCGGCAGATCGGCCTCGTAGTTCCCTACCTATTCGATCCCTTCTTTGCCATATGCGCTCACGCCATCAGCACCGTGGCCAAGCAGCACGCCTACTCCGTTCTGCTGGCTACCTCGAATGAAGACCCACAGGCAGAGTTTGAAGAAGCTACCCGCTTGATGCGTCGCAACGTTGAAGGGCTGATCCTGATCCCGGCTCATCGCGCGTTTGACTCCTCCCTGATGCTGGCTCAGGAGTTTGAAAGGCTGCCCATCGTCACCCTCGATCGGCCGATTGAAGGCAGCCGCTTTGATAGCCTGCTGGTGGATAACCAGGGCGGAGCGCGCCTGGCCACGCAGCACCTCATCTCGCTCGGTCATGAGCGCATCCACTACATCGGTCTTTCTGACGAGCTCTACACCATGGAGATGCGGCACGGCGCATACCGCAGCACGATGGAAGCCGCGGGGTTGAAACCACAGAGCGTCATCGTGACCCGTGCCCTCGAAAGCTCGTGCCTCCAGGTGCGGGCGCTGCTCTCCGGGAAGAGGCCGCCGACTGCGTTTTTTTGCGCCAACAATCTGGTGACCCGGCACGTCCTCCATGGCCTGCACTCGCTCCAAATCCACCCACCCGAACAGGTTGCGCTGGTCGGCTTCGACGACTTTGAGACCGCCGATCTCATACGTCCGGGGATCACAGTCGTTCGTCAGCCGGTCGAACTGCTCGGACGCACGGCAGCCGAGGTTCTCTTCTCCCGGCTCAATGCAACCACCACGACCAAAGCCGGCAAACGCAGGACCCTGCCCGTGGAGTTGCTGGTGCGCGGCTCCTGCGGAGCCTCGTCGCGCGCTTCACTCGCGACACCTGCGCCCAAGCCGTCGAGCCGGTCAGGTCCGCCCACCGCATTGCCAAAACGACGCAGTGTCCAACCCATTGCATCCACCGCCGCCCGCAGCAACGCCTAGGCAAGCCCGCGTCCTGGTGCATACGCCCAGCAGCGGATGACCCGCCGCATCAAGTCTCTCGCCGGCGTCGCCGCAAAGCGACTGCGTGATCAGAGCCTCGGCTCCCGCATGCCCCAGCGAGCCGGCAGTCAGCGGGTGGTCTCTGCTGCTTGTGGCACGTGGAAGGAGAGATCCTGCCGAATGGTCAAGCTCATCGTCTGGACACGTTTCGAATCATGATGTGCTTGCTCCACCAGTTTGTCGATCTGCATCCGGGCCGCCGCCGGGAGTTGCGCTTCCGCCGCAACATATCGCTTGCGGTCCTTGGCCGACCGCACAAACCAGAAGAACGGCAGATCCTCTCCTGTTACGGCAACATAGATACGTGCGCCCACGTCTGGCATCGACGCGGCGTAAAGCTTCTTCAGAGAATGCAGATCGGTCAGCACCGCACCGGAGTCCCGAGGGGTAGTAGACCTCGACATGCAGGAAGTCACGACGATCTTCTCCCAAAGCACCCGGGTCGTCCGAGCCGGGGGTCGTCTGGATGAAAAAGTCTGTCTCGCGTTCTCGCACAGAACGGACATCGCGGCGAAACGCCGGCCCACACCTCCGGCATCGCCTTGGCGAACACCGCACCGTCATCCTCGAAGTGGACAAGCATCGCCCGGTTCGGCATAGGGTCGATCGTGAAATAGGTTGGCCACCGAGAAATCCCAGGAAGGAAGCTTGATCCCGGCAAGACCCAGTCCCTTGACCAGCGACTTCACTGCTGCCTCATAGGTGCCCCCGCCCCCCGGCCTGAAGACGTGCATCTCGATGCGATAGATCGGCGGCTCCGGGCTGATGCCGGCAACTGGCGAACGATCCATTGGAGACGGCACCGTCTGGGCCCTGCCGCCGGTCAGCCAGAGGATCGAAAGCAGTGTGAGTTGAACTAGCTTGGCGTTTATAAAACATTGATTCAGAACAAATACTGGAAGACGCACAGCACCGCGAGCCCACGCCATCAGAGCCGCGGCGCAGGCTGGCCCCAACCCGCCAGCAAGGCCGTCGCAGCAAACAGGAGCGTGTCGCCAACGTAGTTCATCCCCTCCACCGCCAGCGGCGTGCGACTCTCCATCACCAGGATCGGCCCGTAGAAGAAGACGGTGAGAAGTAGCAGCACCGTGCCCGCTGCGGCCGCAGCCAGCTTGCGGGTGCGATCGATCATCAGCCCGACAGCTGCCGCCAGCAGCGTCGCGCCGACCACATAGGCAAGCAGCGTCGGCGCCGGAACCCATGCCGGCGTCCTGTTCTCAAGCGGCACCCCGGGCACGAAGAAGGGGAAGAGAAGATGCTCGATCCCATAGAAGACGAACGTGCCTGCGAGGATCAGCCGCCCCACCCTGATCAGCGCTCTACCGGCGGGTCCGCGGTCCGGCGACTGGGTGCCCGCCAGCACCATCGCTCCGGCGGCAAAGGCAGTCTCGCGCACCGTCAGTATCCAGAAGAACCGGCTGTGCACATGAGCCGGCAGGACGGGCAAGTCGATCGTAACCACGATGATCACAAACAGCAGCGCCAGCAGCAGCGCCGACAATCGCACATAGCGCCAGGCGATAAAGCTGACCGCGGCAGCCAGCAGGGCCACACCCACCAGGTAGGTCCAGAACAGGGATCCGGGCAGCCACCGCGGCACTATGCGCGCGAGCTCATGCGCCGACAGAAAGTGTTCTGCCGCAAAGATGGCCAGCGCGGTCGCCTCAAACACCGGCCCCAGCACCAGAACCCTGTCCGCACCCGACGCTGCTGCCAGCCGTTCCCGAACAAGCAAGAGCCCGGCCGTTAGCGCCGTCAGTCCGGCTACGATCATTCCCCAGGTCAACAGAGACACGGGCATCTCCTCGCATCAAGAATCAACAGCGCCGCGACAGGAACTATACAGGTGCAGGCTGGCAAGCAACAGAAATCTGTGAGCCGCGCGAGGATGGCGTTCACGGCGCACCAGCAAGGCAGCTTCCGCAGGGCCTCAGGTCGAAGGCCAGATCTCGCCTGTCATCCGGTCAACATCCACGCCGGACCGCCCAGCGTAGCGTGACCCTGCGCCTCCTCCCCCCCCGGAGGCTCATTTAGACTGGAGTATCGCGCCCGCCTCACGCAGCCGGCGGGGGGAGACGGTACCTGCATGAAGCATCTACGATGGCTCTGGCTCGCCGCCACGCTCGCCGTGCTCGCCAACGGCTTCCGCGTCGCCATCTTCGTTGTCCCCTCTGACGCCGAGCAGGGCGAGCTCAGCCGCATCCTCTATTACCACGTCCCCTCCTGGGCAGGCATGGGCCTCTTCTTCGCCCTCAACCTCGCCGCGTCTGTCTTCTACCTTGCCGTGCGCAACCGGACCCGCCTGTGGGGGCGCGACGCCCACGCGCTCGCCCTGCGCGCAGACTCCATCGCCTTGGCCTCGGCGGAGATGGGCGTCGTCTTCTGCACCGTCGGCCTGGTCACCGGATCGCTCTGGGGCCGCGCCGCCTGGGGCATCTGGTGGACCTGGGACGCGCGCCTCACCTCCACGCTCATCCTCTGGCTCATCTACCTGGCTTACCTGCTGCTGCGCCGCTTCGCCGAGGGTCCCTCCATGCGGACCCTCTCAGCGGTCCTCGCCATCTTCGGCTACCTCGATGTGCCGCTGGTCTACATGTCCACCCGCTGGTGGCGCACCCAGCACCCCGCGCCCGTGTTTGCCGGCGGACCCAACTCCGGCCTCGACCCCAGCATGATGCCCGCTGTCTGGTGGAACCTGGCCGGCTGGCTGATGTGGGGCCTCTTTGTCGCCGGCCTGCGCTACGCCAGCGTCTACCGCGAGCAGCAGGCGCAGGAGCGAGCCGGGCTCCGCGCGCTCGCGCAGGAAGAGCTTGAGCCCGACCAGCAGCACCGCCAGCTGGTTTAGTCCAGATACGCGCCACACACGAATCGACGCGACGCGCACCAGAGAGGACCGACCCAGTGCAGGCACCTTCGAACCCCATGTTTCATCGCCACCTGGTGGCCGCCTACTGCGTCACCTGGGCGCTCCAACTCGGCTACCTGGCCTACGTGGTGCGCAAGCACCTCGCCGGCCGCGCGCGACTCTAGCTGCTTCAACCGCGCAGCGGTGGACGTTCAGGCCTGTTGCTGAAGATTGTCCCAGCCTCGCCCCGCCCGCTACACTAAGAGCCGCGAAAGAAAGGCAAACCCATGCTCGTTGTCATGAAAGCGCAGGCCACGGCGGAACACATTCAGGCCGTCTGCGACCAGATCGAACGCCTCGGCCTTCGCCCCCACCCGCTCCCCGGCGCCGAGCGGACCGCCATCGGCATCACCGGCAACCACGGCGAGGTCGACCGCTCCTCGCTTGAAGCTCTCCCCGGTGTCTTTGAGGTCATCCGCGTCTCCAAGCCCTACAAGCTTGTCTCCCGCGAAGTCAAATCCGAAAACACCGTCATCCGCTTCCCCGGCACCAACATCTCCATCGGCGGCACGGAGCTCGCCATCATCGCCGGCCCCTGTTCCATCGAGACACGCGACCAGGCCTTTGCTACCGCCGAGATCGTCGCAAAGACCGGCGCGCAGTTCTTCCGCGGCGGCGCCTACAAGCCCCGCACCTCGCCCTACGCCTTCCAGGGCCTGGGCGAAGAAGCGCTCGTCATCATGGCCGAGATCCGCGAACGCACCGGCATGCGCATCGTCACGGAGGCCATCGACCACGAGGCGCTTGAGCTCGTGGTCGACTACGCCGACGTCGTCCAGATCGGCGCCCGCAACATGCAGAACTACTCGCTCCTGCGCGCCGCCGGCCGCAAGCGCATCCCTGTGCTCCTCAAGCGCGGCATGTCCGCCACGCTTGAAGAACTGCTCATGGCTGCCGAGTACATCATGAGCGAGGGCAACTACCAGGTCATCCTCTGCGAGCGCGGCATCCGCACCTTCGCCGACCACACCCGCAACACGCTTGACCTGTCCATCGTGCCCGCCGTCCAGCAGCTCTCGCACCTGCCCATCCTTGTCGACCCCAGCCACGGCACGGGCAAGCGCGACAAGGTCCTTTCCATGGCGCGCGGGGCAGTGGCCGTCGGCGCCGACGGCATCATGGTCGAGGTGCACAACCAGCCCGACCGCGCCCTCTCTGACGGCGCGCAGACCCTCTACCCCGACCAGTTCACGGAACTGATGGACCAGTGCTCGGAGATCGCCACCATCGTCGGCCGCCACCTGCCTCGCGGCGTTCAACTCGCCGAGCCGGCAGCCCTCTAACCCACCAGCCGCATACCCTGGAACAGCGGCTGGCACAGCCTTTCACCCCGCCGTGGTTAAGAGATTCGGGAGCGCCTTCTGATCGATCGTTGTTCCACGTGGAACATGCGCGGCGCAACGCCTGCCCTTGCGCTTGTGCTGCTCGCGCTCTCTGCCTGCCGCCGGCCTGCCTTCCCCGTTTACCCCGCCGACTATCGCGAGTTCGCCTACGTTGCCAACGGCGGCTCCAACACCGTCACCGTGCTCGACCTCGTCCACCTGCGCCAGGAGCGCGTGATCCCCGTCGGCGCCAACCCCTCCGGCCTCGCAGCCAGCCCCACCCGCAACGAGGTCTACGCCGTCAACACCTCCGGCAACACGGTCAGCGTCATCGATGCCGAAACCAACCGCGTCACCGCCACCCTGCCCGTGCATCGCCGCCCCTACTCCATCGACGTCGACCGCCAGGGCGCGCGAGCCTACGTGGCTAACTCCGCGTCGAACGATGTCTCGGTCCTTGATCTGGAGCGGCGTCGCGTCGTCGCTACCGTCGGCGCCGGCGAGGGCGCCGGTCTGGCCCGCATCGCGCCTGACAACCGCACACTCGTTGTCTCGAACAGGGTGGGCGGCAGCGTCAGCCTCATCGATGGTCAGACGCTCCATCTCCGCGCCACCTTCGCCGGCTGTCCGCAGGCCACTGACATCGCTGTCCTGCCCGACGCCTCACGGGCCTACGTCGCCTGCTCCGGTGGCCACCAGGTCATGGTCCTCGGCCTGGCCCATGACGCCACCCGCTCCGCACCCGCTGAGCCCGATCGTCTGCTCACTATGCTTGACGTTGGGCGCACCCCGGTGCAGCTCGCACTCAAGCCCGATGGCGGCGAACTCTTTGTCTCCAACTTCGACTCCGACACCATCTCTGAAGTCGCGACCGGCACCAGCGAGGTCGGCGGCGCCTACATCGTCGGCGCCCACCCCTCGCACGGCTTGGTCAGCGCCGACAACAGCCTGCTCTGGGTAGCAAACTTCAACGCCGACACCATCGCCGTCTACTCCATCGACGACGGAAAATTGATCAACACCGTCCACGTCGGCGGCGGCCCCGATGCCTTGGCCTTCTCGTCCGAGGGCCACCTCCTGCTCGCCGCCAACGCTCGCACCGGGGATGTCTCGGTCGTCCGCACCCTCAGCCGCAAACCCGGCGGCGCCCAGGTCTTCGGCACCCTATTCACCATGCTCCCCGCCGGCCGGCAACCCAACGCAATCGTCATCAAAGCCTTCCGCACCCACAGGTAGAGGGCGAAGACCGCCTACGCGGCTGGCGGCCACTTCGTGGCGTGTATACCGCGCCTACGGCGCAAAGACAGGAAGCGCCGTCTGCCGCACCGCAGGTGCCGGGAGCCGCGCAAGCGGTTTTACGCTCCCTACCTCTGCCGCGCCAGGACGATGGTGATGTCGTCCGGCTGTTCGGCTGTGCCGATCCAGCTGCGCAGCGCCTGCAGCACCTGGCTTGCGATCTGGTCAAGCGGCAGCTTGCGATGCAGGCGCACCAGCGCGAGCAGGCGGTCTTCGCCGAAGTCGCCGAACTCGTTCTCCGGCTCCGTCACGCCATCGCTGTACGCGACTACGATGTCGCCGGCGCGCAGCGTCTCCGTGCCCTGCTCGTAGCGCATGTTGTCGAGCAGTCCAATCACTGTCCCGCCACAATCCAGCCGCACCACGGAGTCATCGGCGCGCAACAGCAGCGGCGGCGGCTGTCCGCCGGTCGAGTAGGTCAGCTCCGAGGTTTGCCCGTTGTAGTACGCCAGGAAGAGCGTGGCATACTTCTCCGGTTGCGTGCTGCGGTAGAGATGCCGGTTCAGCAGCCCCAGTATCTGGCCCGGGTCGGTGAAGGAGGCGCCAAGCAGCGGCGCCGCATCCCGGCTCCCCGGGTCATCGGCGGCCATCGCCGCGCTCACTGAGCGCATGTCATCCCCGGCAAAGCGATAGGCATGCACCGCCGAGTGCAGCGTGGCCATCAGCAGTGCGGCCGAGATCCCCTTGCCGCTGATGTCGCCCAGCGCCAGCGAAAGCTCGTTGCTGCCGGACACCAGGAAGTCGTAGTAGTCGCCGCTCACCGTGCGCGCCGGCTGGCAGATGCCATATACCTCAAGCGAGGGCAGCGAGACGTTGCCGCTGGGGTAGAGGTTGGCCTGCACCTCCTGCGCAATCTCGAGCTCGCCCAGCAGGCGCTCCTTCTCTCTTTGCTCTTCAAGCAGCCGCTCGAGCGAGGAGGTCATGGTGTTGAAGGATGCGGAGAGAGCGGCCAGCTGGTCCTTGCGCGTGACCTCGATGCGGTGCGTGAAATCGCGGTTGTCAATCGCCAGCGTCGCCGTGTACAGGTCGCTCACCGACCGCGTGATGGTCTGGTTCAGTCGCACCGCCATCAGGAACGCTCCCAGCTCCAGCAGCCCGAAGAAGATGGCAAAGCCGATCAGCACGTCCTGCACCACGGTGGCTACCTGGAGCGAGGTAATGAAGAGCCGCCGGTAGAGCAGGGTGGGCCGCGAGGTCACGTGCAGCCCGCTGCCGTGGCTCGAGCCGCTCTGCCACTCGGTCGTCGCAAGCGGCGCGACAAAGTTTACCGGCAGGTCGTAGAAGTGCTCGGCCGCCGGCAGCACGCCGCCGGTCACGGTGTTCGGCCGCACGGCGTCGGCCCGTTGCTGCGAGGCTTCGCTGGTAATCGGAGCCTCGTTTTGGTCATCTGCCCGGTCCAGCGATATGTCAGGAACGATCGTGATGCGGCCCAGACCATGCGCGATGATGTCGACCGCGTCCCCTTCAATTGGTACGCTGCTGATCACCGTGACCAGGTGGCGCCCGATCTGCTCGGAGTCAATGGCGCGCAGAAAGAGGTGGTGGTCGGCCAGCACCACGCCGCGGAAGTGCCCCGGCACCCAGCGCGGCACCGCGTCGACGTGTTCGGCGAGCGAGCCCTCTTCAATGGCCAGCTTGAGTGGTTTGCCATCGACAAAGGCGGCCAAATGCGCGGTCGAGATCAGGGTGCTTGCGCTCTGCGAGGCGGTCGGCGCAGTTGCTGCTTCACGCTCCGGCAGGCTGGCCGGCGCGCCCGGCAAGCCGGAGTCGAGCGCGCGGCTATCCAGCGTGTGCGACAGGTGACGGGCATAGTCGCGGTTCTGCGCCGACATCTCCTGCAGCGCGCGGTCCATCTCCGCCGACGCGGCGAAGATGGCAAACTGCCCCAGGAAGATGTAACTGGCAATAGCCGCGAGCGAGACAAAGAGCACGACCGGCGCCAGACCCATCAGCAGATAGGTGACAATGAGCCGGTTGCGGACCTTCCATAGGAAACGGCCGATGGTATAGCGCCAAAGCAGGGGAAAGAGCACGAACAGCAGCCCGCACACGGAGACGAAGCTGGGGAACCAGAACAGCTTGCCCGCCACGCCCGGCAGCCAGCGGCCGGCCGTAAGCACCACCGTGATCAGCAGCAGCCAGAAGGCCAGGCGCCCCAGCAGGCTGGCCGGCGCGCGCACCGGGAGCCGCCTGAACACGCTCCGTTCCATGTTGCGCAACGCACCCATGCAGCCCAGTGTAGCGAAAGAGGCGAGAGTGGCGTTCTGCGCACCCGACGCGCGCGCAGCGCCGTTAGAGCACGCCCGCCTCGGCCTGGCGCGTCATCA
>DASWUY010000529.1:0-6482 GCA_036401435.1 Acidobacteriaceae bacterium
CTCCTACGACGTCGTGCGGCAGATCGAGACGCTGCCGCGCCTGGCCAAGGATGACCTCGGCATGCCCGACGCCGTGCTCATGTTCTTTGACGAGGTGCTGGCCTTTGACCACATCCGCAACGAGATCCAGCTGATTGTCACAGCCGATGTGACACATACGCGGCCCGCCCAGGCGTACGACGATGCGCTCGCTCGCCTCGACCGGCTGGCGCGACGCCTGGCGCGCCCGCTGCCTCGTTCCGCCCTGCGGCAGCTTGGCCCCACCGGCCACAAGAAGGGCACGGTCAAGGTCGATCCCCGCACCCCCAGGCGCCGCTTCCTCGAGGCCGTCACCCGCGCCAAGGAGTACATCGCTGCCGGCGATATCTTCCAGGTCGTGCTCTCGCAGCGCTTTGACATCCGGCCTGGCGTCGATCCCTTCTCCGTCTATCGCGCGCTGCGCATCGTCAACCCCTCCCCCTACATGTACTTCCTGCGCATGGGAGGCAAGCAGGCTGCCGCCGCACACGGCCCCATCCACATCATCGGCTCCTCGCCCGAGCTGCTGGTGCGCGTCTCCGGCGACCGCATCGAGTATCGCCCCATCGCCGGCACCCGGCCCCGCGGCGCGACCGAGGAAGCCGACCTCCGCATCGCCGACGAACTGCTGCAGGACGAAAAGGAACGCGCCGAGCATGTCATGCTCGTCGACCTGGGCCGCAATGACGTTGGCCGGGTGAGCGAGTACGGGAGCGTGCGCGTCAAGGACCTGATGCGCATCGAGCGCTACTCGCACGTCATGCACATCGTCAGCGCGATTGAAGGCACGCTGCGCAAGGGGCTGCAGGCTGTCGACGCCTTCCGCGCCTGCTTCCCGGCAGGCACCCTCTCCGGCGCGCCCAAGATTCGCGCCATGGAGATCATTGAAGAGCTTGAGCCGACGCGGCGCGGCATCTACGGCGGCAGCATCCTCTACGCCGACTTCAGCGGCAATCTCGACAGCTGCATCGCCATCCGCACCCTGCTGATGCAGGGCAGGGACGGGCACCTGCAGGCCGGAGCCGGGATCGTCGCCGACTCGGTCGCCGAGAAAGAGTACGAGGAGTGCCTGAACAAGGCGAGCGCAGTCCTGCGCGCCATTGAGCGGGCACGCAGTTAGTTGCCAGCCCGCGCGGCGTGAGCAAAGCCAGTTACTTCCGTACAGGACTGAGGGATGGCTTCAGGGACGAATGCCGTCACCCTGTGGCATGATTTCGCGAGGGCGGATCGCGTTGTCTCAAGAGCCTGAAGCAGCTTCTGCACCGATCGTGCCGCCACCGCTCCCTGTGCCTGCGCCTGTCCCCCCGGCGAACGGGCACGATCAGGCGGCGCATGCGCCATGGGTCGACGAAGATATCGTTCGCATCCTCGGGGAACTGCACACGGCATATCGACCGAGGCGCGGGCCCGCATCTGGGAACCCTTCTATACGACCAAGGACCTGAACGGCACTGGGCTCGGACTCTGGATCTCGTCCGAGATCGTGCAACGGCACGGCGGGCGCCTAAGCCTGCGCAGCTCTGAGGACCCGGCGCATCGGGGCACAGTGTTTTCGCTCTTCCTGCCCGACGCCGGAGCAGAACCAGGCGATCTGAAAGACGGACCGCGCCGGTAGCCTGCAGCGGACCGCGGCAAGTTGGACCGGCAGCAGAGCCCATGTTCCACGTGGAACATGTGGCGCTGGGGGCCTGGCGCGGAGTGTTCCACGTGGAACATTTCGAGCCATACTCCCGGGAGTGTTCCACGTGGAACACTCCATGCAGAGCAGCGCTAGCACAAAGCGTGCCATCTCTGTGCCATCCAAGCTTGCGGGCGTGAGCCGCGCGCCGGGGTGGCCGTACACTGTTGCTGCATGGTCTTTGTCCTCGACAACTACGACTCGTTCACCTACAACCTGGTGCAGTACATGGGGGAGCTGGGTGCGGAGATGACCATCCGCCGCAACGACGAATTGTCCGTCGCAGAGGTGGCGGCGATGAGACCGGAGCGCATCCTGCTCTCTCCGGGCCCCTGCACGCCGCAGGAAGCGGGCATCTCGATCCCGCTGATTCGCCACTTCACCGGCCGGGTGCCGATCCTCGGAGTGTGCCTGGGGCACCAGGCGCTCGGAGCAGCCTTTGGCGGCGATGTCGTGCGGGCGCCCTACCTGATGCATGGCAAGACGAGTGCGGTCGAGCACGATGGGCGAACCATCTTCTCCGGCATTTCCAGCCCCATGACCTGCACCCGGTATCACTCCCTGATGGTCTCTGACAAGCACCTGCCGCCGGCGCTCGAGGTCTCAGCGCGAGTCGCTTCAGAGAACGGCGAGGCGGGCATCATCATGGGGCTGCGACACCGCGAGTTCCCCGTCGAGGGCGTGCAGTTTCATCCTGAGAGCGTGTTGACCGAGGATGGCAAGCACCTGATCCGCAACTTCCTGAACCTTTGACCGGGGCTAGAAGGCGCCGGCGCGCGCAGACCCGATCAGAAGAGCAGCCACCACGAAGAGAGCCATCCCCATCAGGTCGGCGGCGCACCGCAGGCGCGCGCTCAAGGGCAGCAGTGCCAAGACGAGCCAGGTGACCAGCGACGCGCCCACGCCGAGGATCATGGCGTAGCCTGCAGAGCGGTTGGCCCGGTACCATAGCTCTTCAGAGGACAGGGTCTTCGGCGTCCTGACCCCGTAAGAGAATTGCGCCTGACCCTGCCGCGCACCATGGGGACGGCCAGCCCCACGAAGAGCACGGGCAAGACCCACATCAGGACCAGGAGCGGTACTACGCCATGTCTGTCCAACGTTGCCTCTCCATGTTCCCGGTAATGCTTGCCGTAATGCTTGCCGTAATGTTTGCGCTGCCGTCGGGATCGGCGCCCGGACAACAGCCTACTCCGGCGCCCGTGCCCGCACAACAGCCAGCGGGGACCCTGGCAGGGCCGCTGGCCTACGTGGCCACCGAGGGGGTATCCGTAACCGGGTCGCTCATGGTGGCGAATGGCCGCGCCAGCATGGGCAACAACAGCGGGGTGACGGCTGGGGAGCGGACGGCAGAGGTGACGCTCGCCCGGGGAGGCACGCTTCGCATCTGCGCCACGACCAGCGTGCACCTCTCAAAGGACGCGCTGCCGCCGGGCGGCTCGACGGTGGACAACGCCGGGCTGATGCTGGCGCTCGATCGGGGAGCGGTCGAGGCCAGCTACACCACCGGCAAATACTCTGACGTGCTGCTGACCCCTGACCTGCGCATCCTGATCTCCGGCCCCGGCAAAGCCGACCTGAAGGTGCGGGTGAACCGGCAGGGTGACACCTGCGTGGACAACCATGGCAACAACGGGCCCTACGTCACGGTAAGCAGCCTGATGGATGGCGGCGTGTACCGGGTGCAGCCCAACCAGCGGGTGCTCTTTGAGCACGGCAGCCTGCAGCAGGTGGTGGACCGCGAGACCGAGCCCTGCGGATGCCCGGACCGGGCACCCGCCGCCACGGACGCCACGCCTGCGGTGGCGGAGAGACCCGCCGGGGGTCCCTCCTCAACGGCGGCGGACACCGCGTTTCCCTTGTCTGTGAGCGAGGGCCTGGCTCCGCCGCCTGGGGGGCCGACGACGCCTGTCGTTCCACCCGGGCAGGCACACGCCCAGGTGACTGCCTCGATCAGCAATGACACGCCGCCGGGCCCACCGCCGCCGGCGCCGGCAGCACCGCAGGCTAGACCAGACTCGGGGCAAGTTCCTGGTCCAGTCTCTGGTCCAGCCGCCGGGCCGGCGCACCGCAGCCTGCTGCGCCGGATCAGCGGCGCGATTGCGCGCCTCTTCCACGGCGGCCAGGGCTAGCGTCGACGCCCAGCGCCGTACCCGCTCGTAACTAGAAGGACCGCCCGCTCCTGCCGATACACAGGAGAGGAACGCCTGTCCGCCCACCGGGGCGCCGCGCAGGCCGTGGAGTCCATGTGTCCCAGACCTCGTCCGCGATCGGACCGCGGGAGCCGCAGATCCCGCTGCTGTCGGAGATCCTCTCGACGCTGTCCTTTGCGCTCGATCTGACCGAAGGAGCGGTGCCGGGGCACGGGGTGCGGACCTGCCTGCTCGCGCTTCGCATTGGCCGGGTGCTGGGGCTGACCACGGGCGAGCTTGGGCATCTTTACTACGCTGCCCTGCTGAAGGATGTAGGGTGCAGCAGCAACGCAGCGCGCCTGTGCCAGATTACCGGCGGCGATGACCGGGCGGTGAAGGCCGGGGTAAAGCTGGAGGACTGGAGCCGCCCTCACCGCCCCCGCCTCTCGACCATCCAGCTGCTGTGGCGCCAGGTGCTTCCGGGCAAGAGCGCGTATCGAAAGGCGCGGCGCATGATCGAGATCGCGGCCATGCAGCACCAGAACAATCGCGCCATGATCCTGCTGCGGTGTGACCGTGGCGCGAGCATCGTGCGCAGGATCGGCCTGCCGGCGGAGGTGGCGGAAGCGGTGCGGCACCTGGACGAACACTGGGACGGCAGCGGGTACCCGGGCCAGCTTTGCGGCACGGAGATCCCGCTGCTCTCGCGCCTGCTCGGTGTGCACAGCACCTGGACGCCTTTTGCATGGAGACCGGGCCGCAGCATGCGATCGACAAGCTGAAGGAACGAGAGACCCGGTGGTTTGATCCCGATGCGACGCGCGCGGCGCTGGCGCTCGACCGTGCCGGCGTGCTGTGGCAGCACTGCCTGCCTGCGGATGGGCACGCTGACGCGTACCAGGACGTGCTGGCCCGTGAGCCGGTGACCGCCGCCCGGCTCGAAAGCCGGTCGCTCGACCAGATCTGCGAGGCCTTCGCCGAAGTGGTGGATGCAAAGTCACCCTTCACCTATCGCCATTCGGTAGGCGTCAAAGATGCCGCGGTGATGATTGCCCAGACGATGGGCCTGTCGCAGTCCCGGGTCGAAATGCTGCGACGCGCGGCCCTGCTGCACGACATCGGCAAGCTGAGTGTCTCAAACCTGATCCTGGACAAGCCCGGGAGGCTGGATGCGGCTGAGTTCGCCGTGATGAAGCGCCACTCCGCGTGGACGGCAGAGATCCTGGGACGGATGCCGTCGTTTGTGGAAGTGCCGGCTGTGGCTGGAGAGCACCATGAGAAGCTGGACGGCTCAGGCTACCCGAGGGGACTACGCGCCCGGGATCTCTCGCTGGAGTCGCGCCTGATCGCGGTGGCGGATGTGTATGGCGCGCTGTCAGAGGATCGACCCTACCGGCCGGCGATGAGCCCGGAGGCGATTGCTGTGATCATGCAGGCGGAGGTCCCGGGGAGACTGGACCCCCAGTGTTTCGCGGCGCTCGAGGCGTCGCTGTCGGGGTCCCAGCCGGGCCCGGGTGCCGGCCTGGCGGCCATTCCAGTCCAGCTGCTGCAGGCAAGCGGGGGCCCCGCGCGAGGAGCGACCCCCTGGACGTAGCACGAGGCGGGCAGCAGGGAGTGCATGCGCCCGGGGGGAACGCGATGGGCTAGAATCAGAGGCGCACGCGAGAGCGTTCCTGCGGTTCAAGGGGGTGGCCAGCGCTGCTGACGATTCTGCCCTGGAAACGCGGGTTTTGGGCGCGCTGCATGACTGCATGACCTCGTAAGGAGTTTTCACTATGGCGATTCCCGCCACCCAGATGCGTCCCGGCATGATCATCAAGTTCAACAACGAATTGCACACGGTCTTTGCTGTGGAGCACCGTACCCCCGGCAACCTGCGCGCCTTTATCCAGGCCAAGCTGCGCAACCTGCGTACGGGCTCGATGTTTGAGCACCGCTTCCGTTCGCCAGACCCGATTGAGCGTGTCATAGTCGACGAACAGGCCATGGAGTTTCTCTACAACGATGGTGACGATTATTACTTCATGGACACGACCAGCTACGAGCAGACCCACCTGAAGCGCGACACGCTGGGAGACGCGGTGGAGTACCTGACGCCGAACCTGCAGATCAATGTGTCGATCTTTGACGGGGTGCCGGTCGGGATCGAGCTGCCGCAGACCGTCGAGATGACGGTGATCGAGACGGAGCCGGGCATCAAGTCGGCGACGGCGTCTTCGGTCTCAAAGCCGGCCCGGCTTGAGACTGGCCTGGTGGTGAACGTTCCTGCCTTTATCAACGAAGGCGAGAGGATCCGCGTGGACACGGCTGAAGGCGTTTACCTCTCGCGCGCCTAGCTCTCCCGGGTATCAACTCGGACACGATGAACGTGAAGAACTGATCGAGCCGGGTTTTCACTGAGATCGGAGCAGTGCGGAGGAGGCGCCCGGCAGGCGCCTCTTTTGTTTCGCGCAGGGCATGAGCGTGGCGCAGGTGTTTAGCATGGCGCTGGCAAAGTCTGCGCCAGCTGCGGGCATCTCCAGGGTGACCTTGCCCCCTGTCTGCGGCCCGTCTACCATGGGGTTCTCTATGATCTGGCATACAGGATTGCGCCGTCTTCGGCTGGTAGGCACCGTGGCACTTGTGCTGGGCGTGATCTGTTGCGCTTCCGTCTT
>DASWUY010000530.1:0-3793 GCA_036401435.1 Acidobacteriaceae bacterium
TGGTGAAGTTGCGCATGGCGAAGCTGTCGATCCAGCGGAGCGGTGCCTCGGTCCGGCCGGTGTTCGCCGCGCTGTCTCCGCCCAGGATCGAAACGCGCAGTTTCCTGATGAACAAGCCGAGGCTCCATTCGCCGCTGCGCGCATAGACTGGCAGCTAGGGGGACGATAGCACTCCTGGGGGCGACGGGGTCGCTTGGGCGCGCGCTAGGCCTGGAATTGAGTCTGGCGGGGAGGCCATACCGGGCTGTGAGCCGATCGGCCCTGGCGCTGCAAGTGCGATTTCCTCCCGAGAGGGCAGCGGAGCCGGTGGTGTGGGATCCGGAGGAGCAGGCCTCGATCCGGCACGCGCTGCAAGGGGTGGACACGGCGGTGTACATGGCCGGAGTGCCCCTGTGGGAGTTCGCCAAGCATCTTGCCCTGACCAGGCGCGTTCTGGAGGCGGCGACGCAAACAGGAGTGCGGCGGCTGCTGCTGGTTTCCTCGAACTGGGCGTACGGCCTGCCGGAGGGCGGCAAGCCCGTCACCGAGGCGCATGCCCTGGCGGCGCACACCGTGAAGGGTCGGGTGCGCGCGGAACAGGAGCAGGCGGTGCTCGCAGCGCACTCGGCCGGCGTGCTCGAAACAGCTGTGCTGCGTGTGGCGGACTTTTACGGGCCGCAGGTGGAGGCGAGCTACCTGTGGAGCGCGTTCCGCGCGGCGAAGCAGGGGACGCGCGCCCAGGTGATGCAGCCTGCAGACCGGCCACACGAGTTTGTCTTTGTGCCCGATGCGGCGCGCACCGTGCTGCACATGCTGGACCAGGCCGCGGTGTGGGGCCGCGCGTGGAACCTGGGTGGGGCTGGCCCGGTGACTCTGCGCGCGATGGTTGAGGCGATCTTTGCCGAGGCTGGCCGGGCGCCCTTTTACGAGGTGGCGCCGGGGTGGAAGCTGGGGCTGATTCGCATGATGAATCCCTATGTGCGCGAACTCAAGGAGATGCAGTACCTGCTGGAGACGCCGGTCTTCCTGGACGATGCAGCGTTGTCCGGCACGCTGGGCGGGCTGACCAGGACGCCCTACAGCGCGGGCATACGGCAGACGCTCGCGCCGGCCGGTCGCTGACGGAGAGCGCCAGGGTCCACTTGCCTACTCGAGCGGGATGGCATCGCCTGTAGGTGGAAGGATGGGCAGATTGCTGGTGTGGCCGGCCTCTTTCAGCACGACCTCCAGGTGCTGCAGTACCTCTTCCACGCTCATCGTGTACATCTCGCGAGAGCTGTCGAAGCCAGACTCGATGGCCTCCTTCAGGTAGTGGCCGGCAATCTGTGCGGTCAGCTGGTCGGTGATCACGTACCCGGTGCGGCGCTTCTGCTCAACCCATGCGAGGCAGGGGAGCGCGATCCACATAGGGCGTCCATTGATGTCAAAGCGTACATCGACCGCATCGGCGTGCCGGGTGGCGATGGCGACATAGTTGGCCTTCCAGCGGCAGTGAAGATCTTCGCCGGTCCAGTGGTCGGTTACGTGGAAGTCATCAAACATGCTCCCTAGGGTACTGTCGCCTGGCCCGCACCGCAAGGGCCGGCCGCACGTGGGGCGCGGGCGGGGAGAGAGAAGCGGCTTTCATCGGTGCTCAAAAAGCTTACCGAGGATAAACATATTTTCGGGGTGTTCCTGCGTCCAATACTCGTTCGATCCAAAACCCCCTACATACAGCTACGACACAAGGAGCACCTCTTGGAACACCCTGTCTCTTCCACCCAAGCATCTGAGGATGCACACTTCCGGGAGAAGCTGCTCCAGCAGCAGTCCTTACTCGAGCGGACCATGTTGACCGCCGTCAAGGAGGGTCGCGAAACCAGCACGGACGACCTGCAGGACGCAGCCGACCACGCCGTGCAGTCCTACCAGAAGGAGCTGCTCTTCCTGCAGGGAACCAATGGTCACGTTCAGTTGACGCAGGTGCGCTCGGCGCTAGACCGTCTGGACGAGGGAACGTTTGGGGAGTGCCTGCACTGCGGAAAAAGGATTGGGCAGAAGCGCCTCGAGGCCCTGCCTTGGACGCCGCACTGCATCGACTGCCAAGAGAAGATCGAGAACGGCGAGATCGCCGACCCGGTGCGCGCCGCCTAGGCCCTGCCGGGGGCGCGGGTGACGCTGCCCGCGCCCGCAGCGTCAGCCGCTTCCTGCGCCTAGAAGCCCCAGGAGGTGTGCTCCAGCAGCAGGATGATGAGCACGATGAGCAGGATACCGGGAATGCCGATACCTGCGCCGCGGCCCCAGGTCCTGCCTCCGTAATACCCTCCGCCTACGCCGAAGAACAAGAGAAGCACGATCAGAATGATAAGCATGTAAGCTCCTTCGTTGTGCTGGGATGCAACTATCATCCACCCGGGGTGGATGGCAGGCTGCGACCGCTACTCTACCTTACCCGGGCCGGCGATGGGTAATTGCCCCGACATCCGGGCGCTGCTAGACTTGGGAGTACTGCCTAGCGTGAGCCGGCCAGGCTTACTCTCGTTGTCGGGAACTCAGAAGGAAGCTCGTGGACATTCAGACGCAAACCGCAAGGCCCTCAGGCTTTGTGAAGACGGGTAGCTCGGCCAGTGTGACGGCCGGCACCAACCTCGCCCCTGCACTCTCCTGGTTTGACGCAAACCGCGCCTGGGTGATTCGGCTCTCGATTCTTGCGGGCGCCGCACTGCTGGTGGCGCTCGCAGCCACCCTCTACATCACGACCCAGTCGGCCAAGGCGGAGAGCGGCCTCTCAGAAGCCATGGACATCTACGACGCCCCGCTCCGCCAGGCCGGGCAGCCAGTGGAACCCGGCGTGCAGAGCTATGCGACGGCTGCCGAGCGTGCGCGGGCCGCCAACCCTCTCTTTGCCCACGTCGCAGATTCCTACGGGCTCTTCAAGGCGGGCGCGAATGCGCGGTACTTTGCCGGGCTGACGGCCGAAGACATGGGCCAGACCGCCCAGGCCGAAGCCGACCTGAAGAAGGCAGCGGGCTACCACCAAAGCGGGCTCAGCTCGCTGGCCAAGCTGGCCTTGGCCAGTCTTTACCGCCGGACGGGCCGCACCTCGCAGGCCGTGGACGTGTATCAGCAGCTGATCGCCAAGCCCACGCTGACGGTGCCGCTGAGCATGGCCCGGCTGGAGCTCGCAGAGACGTACGAGGCTACCCGGCCAGAGGAAGCGCGCCGGCTGTATGCGCTGATCAAGGACCAGGACAAGACGTCGGCAGCGGCCCAGATTGCCTCGCAGAAGCTGGAAGGCAAGAAGTAGCGCCGATCGCTGCCTGCGGGGTCGGGGACCCTCGGGATGGAGCCTGGCAGCGGGCTGTGTCTTGTTTTCGCCGGAACTTCGGTCATGGGAAGTGTCCCGTTTTCGAGCGAACGCCCTTGCCCCGGCGTCTTTAAGAGAGAGGCTGCATGATCTCCTTTGAAGGACAGCTGGGCGGATGGATGGTGGGGCAGGAGGGCCCGCGCTTTGGCGCGGCGTCCGGAGCTGCAGAGGCTGCGCGAGCCGCCGGCAGCGAGCAGGCAGCAGACGAAACCATCAGCGCGCTCGTCCGCCAGTACTCGCAGCCACTCTATCGTGTTGCTTTTTCCGTAACTCGCAACCATGCCGAGGCCGAAGACGCCGTGCAGGAGACCTTCCTGCGCGTGCTCAAGAACCGGGACAAGCTTTCAGACGTTCGCGATGCGCGGGTGTGGCTGGTTCGCATTACCTGGAACGTGGTGCTGGACCGGAAACGGCGTACCAAGGTGAGGCCCGAGACCGACGACATTGCCGATCTGGCGCGCAGCCTGC
>DASWUY010000531.1:0-3451 GCA_036401435.1 Acidobacteriaceae bacterium
GTCGACGGACACGTAGTGATACTCGCGACCCTCCTGCTCAGAGCCGCGCGGGGCCCGCGTGGTGTAGGAGATGGAGAAGTCCAGCCGGTCCACGAGCAGCCGCAGCTGCGAGACCAGGGTCGACTTGCCCGATCCCGAGGGGGCCGAAAGGATGAAGAGAATGCCTGCCACGCGTCTAGCCTGCTCCTGCCTGCCTGGCGCGCATGAGCGGCCCGCTGTTAGCAGAGTACGCGAGTGTCGAGCGGTAGACCTCATGACGGAAGTGATGGACTCCGCGCACGACCTGCGGGAGACCCTCTGCAACCGCCGGCGCTTCTCGTCCTATTCCGTCGCTGCCACTCTCGTGTCTGTTGATGTCGTGTCTGTTCATTCCAGGTTCTGCACCTGCTCGCGCAGCTTTTCGATCTCCGCCTTCATGGCCAGGCCGCACTCGGTAATGCGCGTGCCATTGCCCGTCACTCCGGCCGTCTTGGACAGCAGCGTGTTGGCCTCGCGGTTCATCTCCTGCAGCAGGAAGTCAAGCTTCTTGCCCAGTTCGCCACCGGCCCCCAGCAGCGCGCGGAAGTGCTGGATGTGCGTCCGCATGCGGGCTACTTCTTCTTCGACATCGCTGCGCTCGGCCAGCAGGGCCGCCTCCTGCAGCACGCGCTCCCGGTCAAAGCTGCCGCCCAGCAGCGTGTCCAGCCGCTGGCGAATGCGCAGGAAGTGCGCCTGCTGCACGGAGGCGCGCAGGACTGCGACCTCTTCCACCAGCAGCTCCAGGCGCTGCAGCCCGTCAAGCAGGATGGCCGCCAGCGCCGCGCCTTCGTCGGTGCGCATGGTGCGCAGCGCGGCCAGCACCTCTCCCAGCCTGCTGAGCACTTCCCGGGCCAGCGCCTCCTCGTCTGCGGCCTCCTGGGTGCGGTCGATGGCAGCGCCGTCCGGCTGCTCCTGCAGCAGCATGCCGGGCACGCGCGCCATCTGGTTCAGGTCGGGCTCGCAGCTCAGGCCGTGCAGGCGGGCCGCTTCGCGAAACGAGGTGATGTATGCGGCGACCGCCGCCGGGTCAAAGATCGGCGCGGCCGGACGCGCAGACGGCGAAACCCCGTTCAAGGCGCCTGCCACCCCGGGGCCGCGCAGAGGCTTGTTGCGCTCCAGCGTCAGCACGCACTCCACATGCCCGCGGATCAACTGCTCCTTTAGCCGCTGTCGCAGCGCCGCCTCCAGGGTCTCGGCGCCTGGCGGCATGCGCAGCTGCATATCCAGGTAGCGATGGTTGATGCTCTTGAGCGTGAGGGTAAAGCTGAGCGCGTCCGAGACGCGGCCCGCAACCCGCGCATAGCCGGTCATGGAGCTGACACCCGTCATCGAGCCGGCACCGTTCATGGAGCTCACACCGATCGCGCTCTCCTTCTCCGCTGCCCCGGACGCTCCCGCATGAACGGTGCTCACGCGAGCACCTGGGTGGGGTCTTCAGCAGGCAGCGAGGATTGCAGATCGTGCAGGCGCCGGTAGATCGGTGAGTTGTGCATGAGCTCCTCATGGGTGCCGATCGCACTGATGGCACCCCGCTCGACGACGGCGATGCGGGTGGCGCTGCGCACGGTTGAGAGCCGGTGCGCGATCACCACCACCGTGCGGCCTTCCATCAGGTTCCCGAGCGCCGGTTGCACCAACGCCTCACTCTCCGAGTCGAGCGAGGAGGTAGCCTCGTCAAGGATGAGGATCGGCGCGTTCTTGAGCAGGGCTCGCGCAATGGCCAGCCGCTGGCGCTCGCCGCCCGAGAGACGAAAGCCCTTCTCGCCGATGTCGGTGTTGTAACCGTCGGGAAGCGCGGTGATAAAGTCGTGCGCCAGCGCAGCACGCGCCGCCGCTTCCACACGGGCGAGCGGCACGTCGGGCTGCCCGTAGGCGATGTTGTTCCGAATGGTGTCGTTGAAGAGAATCGTCTCCTGGGTCACTTTGCCGATCTGCTCGCGCAGGCTGCGGATGGAGACATCCCGCAGGTCATGGCCATCAATCAGGATGCGTCCCGTGGTCACGTCAAAGAAGCGTGGGATAAGGTTGACGAGCGTCGACTTGCCGGCGCCGCTGGGGCCAACCAGCGCAACCACCTCGCCGCGCCTGATCTCCAGATCAATGCCGCTCAGCACCTGCTTTTCGCCTTCGTCGCTGCTGTAGGAGAAGCCCACGTTTTCAAACCGTATCGACTGCTTGAAGCCTTTCAGATGGAGAGCGCGGGGCTTCTCCACCAGGTCATCCACCTCGTCGACGAAGCGAAAGATCTCTGACGACGCGCCAAGCGCCTGCTGGAAGTTGTTGTAGTAGAGTGCGAATTTGCGCACCGGGTCGTAGAGCTTGAAGAGCGCGACGATGAAGGTGAAGAAGGTCCCTTCCGTCATGGTGCCGTGCTGGATGCGGCCACGCCCGACGAGCAGCAGCAGCGCGATCGCGATCGCGCCGATCGCGTCCATCAACGGGGAAGAGAGGGCCTGGGCGCGCACCGAGCGCAGGTTGGCGCGGAAGAGTCGGCGGGCCGCGGACCGGAAGCGTTTGAGCTCCCAGCGCTCCATGTTGAACGCTTTGACGATGCGGTTGCCGGTGATGGTCTCATGCAGGATGTTCTGGATCTCTGCCAGCTTGTCCTGGCCTCCGCGCGTGGTCGTTCGCACGTCGCGGCCAATCTTGCGCACCGAGCCGATCACCACCGGCACGAAGATGAGCAGGAGCCAGGCCAGCCTGCCGCCGAGCGCGATAACCACCACCAGGGTGAAGAGCAGGGTGAAGAACTGCTGCAGGAAGTCCGACAGCACAGACGACATGGCATACTGCACGCGCTCCACATCGTTGACCAGCGTTGAGAGCAGTGTGCCCGTGGCGTGCTTCTGGAAGAACGAGACACTGCGTCGCAGGATGGTCTCATAGAGGTCATCACGCAGGTCGGTGATCATGCCGAATCCCGCGTAGTTGACCAGGTAGGTGCCGGCAAAGTCGCAGATGCTCTTGAGCAGCGTCGAGGTGACCAATGCCAGCGCGACCATGGTCCACTCGTTGTGCACCCGGTGCGGCACCACCCAGTTCAGGTCAAAGTGCAGCCTGGTACCGAGAGAGGCCAGCAGCGGCACGCGCCGGTGCGAGGCGCCGGGGTGCAGGACGTTATCAAAGATGGGTCCGATCAGCAGGACGCGAAAGGCCTCAAGCAGGCCGACGCAGGCCATCAGCAGCACGGCGGAGAAGGCTTGCAGCCAGTAGTGGCGCAGATACCCGAGCAGTCGCAGGATGCGGTTCATGCGCGCGGCTCAACGCGGAACAGGCAGATGCCTTGCGGTCGCCAGCGCCCTGGGCTCGCGGTAGAAGCGGTCACGCTCCCAGTGTAAGACAACGCCGGGTAGGCCGCCCACGTACCCCACAGCAGGCACGTGCGGTTGAGCTCGCACGGCCATCCCTACCGCGGCATGTCGCGGTGCGCCGT
>DASWUY010000532.1:0-1605 GCA_036401435.1 Acidobacteriaceae bacterium
CGGCAGCCCCTGTCTGTGGCGCTGGGAGCGGAGAGCGGCGCGCGGGACCCGCTGACCGGGTACCGGGTGCTGCGGCTGGGTCTGGAGCCGGAGCGGCAGGCGCTGTATGCCCGGATCGATGCGCGGGCGGCGGCGATGTTCAGGGCCGGGCTGGTGGCGGAGACAGAGGGCTTGCTGCGGCAGTATGGGCCGGGGCTGGCAGCGCTGGACGCGCTTGGATACCGGCAGGCGGCGGGGGTGTTGCGTGGGGAGCTGACGCTGGAGGAGGCAGTAACGGAGGCGCAGAGGGGGCACCGGCAGTATGCCAAGCGGCAGATGACCTGGTTTCGGCGGGAGCCGGAGGTGGTGTGGCTCCGCGGCTTTGGCGAGGAGCCGGGGATTGGCGCGGCAGCGGAGGCGGCGATTGCCGAGGCTACTTGACGGTGAGGGTGAGGTTGAAGTTGTGCTGGGTGACGGCGCTGCCGTTGTTGCCGGAGGCGGCGACGAGCAGGGTGTAGACGCCGGCCGGGGTGCCGGGGGCGACCGAGGGCGGGTGATGCTCATAGCCGTAGCGGGGATTGCAGCCGGAGAGGCCGGCAACAGAGGCGGTGAGCAGCAGGGCGAGGGCAGAGAAGCGGACCGGGGCGGAGAGGCGGCTGAGGACACGGCGCCGGCTGGAGGCGAAGCCCCCCAGGGCCAGGACGCCGGGCAGGAGCCAGGCGAGAGCGAGATGCTGGCCGGGGTGGAGGGCGGCCGGGGTTAGCGCTCCGGAGGCGGCCTGCGTCTGTACCTGGAGGGTGCTCGTGAAGGCGCCGGCGGCCGTGCTGCCGATGACGGGCGAAAAGGTGCAGGTGACCTGCGCAGGCAGGTTGGAGCAGGAGAGTGTGACCTCTTCGTTGAAGCCGAACTGGGGGGCGATGGTGAGGACGCTGGTGGCGAACTGACCGGCGGGTGTGGAGAGGCTGGAGGGGTTGGCGGTGACGGTGAAGTCGGGCACGCCGGAGGCCTGGGGCTGCAGGAGCGCGGCGGGCGAGAGGGATGCCTGGGTGCTGGCGAAGTCGCTGGCGGGGTGGTAGAGGGCGCGAACGGCGAGGGCGGACTGAAGTGCTTGCGGCTCAGAGGGAAGGCTGGTGAGCGGGAGGGTGGCGGCGCCATCGGCGTCGAGCAGGGCAGAGCCGAGCGAGCCATGGGTGGTCTCGAAACTGACCGATGCGCCGGGCTCCAGTGGAAGGGCGCGGCCGAGAGCGTCGGTGACGTGGGCGGTGAGAACGAGGGTCTCGCCTTGGCGGTCGGTGGTAAGCGTAGTCCGAGTCTGCATGGGGCTCTGCGCTTGCGCGGCGCCCTGCAGGGCATCTGAGGAGGCTTGGGCCTGAGGCAGGGAAAGCCAGGCGCTCGCGGCGAGAGCGAGGGCGCAGGCGAAGGTGCGTGCACTGGGGAGCGCGGCAGTGGGGCGCCACGCGCTGGTTTTGTGCTGGACTGGTGTCGACTGCCGGATCATCTGGACGGTTTCTCTGCTCTCTGCGCCGGACCGGCGTCCGCGGGAATCGCGGCAGGCCAGGGGTGGACGCCCGGCCCCTGCGGGCCGAAACATCATTGTATCCGTTGTTTGGCATGGGCTGGTCACTG
>DASWUY010000533.1:0-1889 GCA_036401435.1 Acidobacteriaceae bacterium
GATGGAGAGGCCGGCCTGGCGGGCCTCCTGCTCGCTGAGGCCGATGCGTCCGAGCTCAGGGTCGGTGAACAGGGTGTAGGGCGTGGGCCGGTCGGTGGTGGTGCGCTTGCCGCCGTGCAGCAGGTTAGCGGCGACGATGCGGTAGTCGTCGTAGGAGATGTGGGTGAAGGCGGGGCCGCCCTTGACATCGCCGAGCGCGTAGACGCCGGGGGCGGTGGTCTCGAGGCGTTCGTTGACGGGGATAAAGCCGTCTTTGTCGAGGGCGATGCCGGCCTTTTCGAGCGCGAGGGCGAAGGTGTTGGGCTTGCGTCCGGCGGCCAGCAGCAGGTGGGTACCGCTGAGCTCGCGCATGGTGCCGTTGGGGAGCTCGACGTGGAGACAGACGCGGTCGTCTTCCATGTGGGCGGCACGGGCGGTGGCGTTCAGGAGCACCTCGATGCCGTCCTCGGCGAGGATGGAGCGGAAGCACTCGGCGATGTCGGGATCTTCGCGGGGGAGGAGTTGACTGGCAGTGTTGATGATGGTGACGCGGCTGCCGAAGCGGCGGAACATCTGCGAGAACTCAGACGCGATATAGCTGCCGCCGAGGACGAGCAGATGGCCGGGCACCTGGTCCAGCTCCATGATGGACTCGTTGGTGAGGTAAGGGACTGTCTCGATATCTGCGACGTCGGGGGTGATGGAGGAGAGCCCGGTGTTGATGAAGATGAGGGGAGCGGTGAAGAGGCGGGTGCCACCGCCGTTGACGCGCACCTCGACCTGCCGGGGAGAGGCGAAGCGGCCGACGCCGCGAACCAACTCCAGGTGCTTGGCCTCGGCGAAGGACTTCTCGTTGCCCGAGCGCCAGCGCTCGACGACGGCGCGCTTGCGGGCACGAACCTCGTCGAGCGAGACGGTGACGGGGCCGGTGTGGACGCCGAAAGCACCGCCGCGGCGGGCCTGCTCGGCCACCTTGGCGGACGAGATCATGGTCTTGGTGGGGGTGCAGCCTTCGTTGACGCAGGTGCCGCCGACGTGGCGGACCTCGATGAGGATGGTCTTTTTGCCTGCCTCGGAGAGTGCGAGGGCGAGGGGGTTGGCGGCCTGGCCGGAGCCGATGATGATGGCGTCAACCGGCTCGGCGGGCGGGCCAGAGACTGGTGTGGATGGGGTGGACATGGGCAGGGCTGCTCCTTGCTTTGGGATCGGTAGCTAGAAGCGCGAGACGACGAAGAGGCCGGTGCCGATCGCGATCAGGTCCTCAAGCAGGGCAACGGGCAGGTCAGGAAAGCGGTTGCCGCTGGTGAGGGCGCGTCTGACATGGTACCCCGCGAAGGCGCCCAGGAGCGCGCCGATTGCGCCTGCCGCGAGGCCGACGACGATCCAGATGCCTGCTGCCAGGACCAGGGCCGCGCCGCACAGCGCGCCCGAGACAAGCCGCGCGCCGAGGGGGACGGCGCTGATGCGGCTGGGGGTCTTGGGCAGCTTGTCCGCAACCAGTTCACCCACGGCGAGGAGCGAAAAGATGACCAGCGAGATCTTCGACGAGAGGAAGCCGAGGGGGGTGTGAGCCAGGCTCAACCAGCCGAGGTAAGAACCCCAGCAGACCAGCGCCGGGCCAGTCATCGAGCGCAGGCCGACGACGACGCCGATCAGCAGTACCAGGACCACGAGCAGGGAAAGAGGCATATGCGCTGTCTGATGCCCGAGGAGATAGGAAGTATGCGGGAAGTTTTTGAAGGGGTTGGCTTTGCGGCCCTGGCAGAGGGCACCTTTGTTGCGTGAAGGTGTGGCCGGGGAAGGCTGCGGCGCGGTCGCCGGCAGGGGATATGATGGGGCTCATGAAACTTTTCTGTCTCGCTCTTTTGCTCGGTTGTCTGCCGCTCGCCGCCCAGACTGGGCCTGCTCCG
>DASWUY010000534.1:0-4545 GCA_036401435.1 Acidobacteriaceae bacterium
GGCATCTCCAAACGCGCCAAGGCAGAGTGGGTCGGCCGTACCCTCCCCGTCCTTATCGAAGGCCCGTCGGAAGAGACTGACCTCCTCTGGGAAGCCCGCTCCGAATTTCACGCCCCCGAAATCGACGGCAAGCTCTACATCAACGACTTCGGCGACCACGACCGCCTGGTGCCCGGCACCTTCTACGACTGTGAAATCAGCGAGTCCCACGACTACGACCTGGTCGCGCGGATTGTCTCTTCCTAAGCTCAGCGAGGGGCCCCACAACCTAGGCTCAGTGGGCCCGACCTAAGCTCAGTGGGGGCCGCAATCGCCCTCCAGCAATCCGCGCCCCTCTCAACGCCGTCATCCTGAGCGCAGCGAAGGACCTGCGGTCGCTCTCCCGTGCGTTGCACAAGCAGAACTCGACCGCAGATCCTCCGCTACCCTTAACCCATGCCTCCGATCGCTTCGCTCGAATGCTCCCGCTGCCACCACCTGCTCGACGCAACCCGCCCGCAGACCCTGTGCACCGTCTGCGCCGGCGCCCTCTACGTGCGCTACGACATGGACACGCTGCGCACCACCGCCCGACGCCCTGACCCCGCCTCCTCCACCGCCTCCATGTGGCGCTACCAGGATGTGCTGCCGGCAGTCGAGCCCGTCACGCTCGGCGAGGGCTGGACCCCCATGCTCGCCAGCCGCCGCTACCCCAATCTCTGGATCAAGGAAGAGGGCGCCAACCCTACGGGCAGCTTCAAGGCGCGCGGGCTGTCGCTCGCCGTCTCCATGGCCCGGCACTATGGCCTTCGCAAAGTGGCCGTACCCTCCGCCGGCAACGCCGCAGGGGCCCTTGCGGCGTATGCCGCCGCCGCCGGCATTGAGGCGCATCTCTTCATGCCGCGCGACGTCCCGCTGGCCAACTACGTCGAGGCAGTCGCCTACGGCGCGCACGTCACCCTGGTCGACGGCCTCATCTCGGACTGCGCCCGCATGGTAGCCGAGCAGGCACAGGCCCAGCAGTGGTTCGACCTCTCCACCCTCAAGGAGCCATTCCGCGTCGAAGGCAAGAAGACCATGGGCTACGAACTGGTCGAGCAACTGCGCTGGCAGTACCCCGACGCCGTCTTCTACCCCACGGGCGGCGGCGTCGGGCTCATCGGCATGTGGAAGGCGTTTGAGGAGATGGAGCAGCTCGGCTGGGTTGAGGGCACGCGACCAAAGATGATCGCCATCCAGGCCTCCGGCTGCGCCCCGGTCGCCCGCGCCTACCGCGAAGGCGCCGAGGTCTCCCGCTTCTTTGAGGAGGCGACCACCTTTGCCTCCGGCCTGCGTGTCCCCAAGCCCTACGGCGATGCGCTCATCCTGGACATCGTGCGCGCCTCCGGCGGCACCATCGTCGAGTATGCGGACGAAGAGATCCTGCGCTCGCTGCTCGACTGGTCCCGGCACGAGGGCCTGCTGCTCTCGCCCGAGGGCGCCGCCGCTACCGCCGCCTACGATGCCCTGCTCGCCTCCGGCTTCCTCTCCGCGAGTGACCGCTGCGTGCTCTTCAACACCGGCGCCGGTCTGAAATACGTGGACGCCATCGCGCAGGCCATGCACCTCAGGCTGCCTGCACAGCTCCCACAGCGCCTGCCGGTCGGCGGCATCATCACGCCGCAGTAGGCACGGCCAGGTGTAAGCGCCTCCTGCGCGGCCCGCCTAAGCTCCTGCCGGAGGCCCCGCTGCCCGCTGCTTCCGCCTGCCGTTCAGCGCTACTGCCGCGCGCACAAGATCCCGCAGCGCCTCCTCGTCAATCGACTCCCCTTCGCGGATGTCAATCGCGCGCCTCACCTTGCCTTCCAGGCTCGAGTTGAACAAGCCCGACGGATCCTCGAGCGCCGCTCCCCTGGCGAAGGTCATCTTCACCACTTCCTTGTACGTCTCTCCCGTGCACACGATGCCGCCACAGGACCACACCGGCGTCCCCCTCCACTTCCACTCCTCTACCATGCCCGGCTCGGCTCCGCGTACGATCTCCCGTACCCGCGCCAGCATCGCCCCGCGCCAGCCTCCCAGCCCCTTGATCCTCTCGTCAATCCGCCCGGAGGCAGACTCCGTCGCGACCGGCTTTGTCATCCTCACCCTCCCGCACTCCACCCAGCCTGCTGCCGCTCAATACCCATTCGCAATCAGGTACGCGAGCGTCGGAGTAAACCGCTCCACAGGCGCCTGCTTCTCGAGGGCAAGCTTCATCAGGATGTCCGCTTCCAGATTCAGCAGCGCTCCCGGCTTCAGCGTAGACAGGTTGGTCGCCTCCCACGTATGCGGGATCACAGCCACGCTCAGCATCGACTCCGCAAGGTCCCATCGGGCGATGGTCAGGGAGATGCCCTCGATGGCGATCGAACCCTTCTCGACCACGTACCGCGCGACCTCGGGAGGCACCCGCAGGCGCAGCCACCAGTCGGTGCGCGCGCTTCCCGGCTCTACCGCATCGAGCGCCATGAGCGTGCCGGTCGCATCCACATGGCCCTGCACAATGTGCCCGCCCAGCGGCGACCCTGCCGGGGTCGGCAGCTCCAGGTTCACCCGCGACCCCGCCGCGAGCAAGCCCAGCGAGGTGCGGGCTACCGTCTCCTCCGCAAGCTCCGCGTAGAAGCGCTCGGCCGCAGGCTCAAGCGCGGTCAGGCAGACGCCACTGACCGCAATGCTGTCCCCCTCTGCCAGGCGAGCGGCCATCGCCGGCGCATGCACGGCCAGCCGCAGGGTTCCGCCCTCCGCCTTGCGCGACTCGACCGTGCCGATCGCCTGGATGAGTCCGGTAAACATGCTCGTTCGATAGTACCCGACGGTGCTTCGACGCAAGGCCCCCGGGGCAAGCCGCCGCCTCGCAATCCCTAGGCCCAGGGGTCCCGCAGGTATGCCTCCAGGCAGAAGTCATCGCCGGACCGCGCAACGCTCGTGCGCTGCAGTTCCGGATGCAGCGGCTCGTCCCCCGCCAGCAGCGGTACGCCGCGCTCGCCAAGCAAGACCGGCGCATAAAAGAGTCGCAGCTTGTCCACCAGCTCCAGGCTCAGCATCCTGCGATTCAGCTGCGAGCCGCCTTCGACCAGCAGGTTAAGGATGCCGCGCTGCCCCAGCGCCGCGAGAATGCCGCGGAGATCGAGCCTCCCCGCATCGAGCGGCGCCTGTTCCACCACCGCGCCTGCCCGGCGCAGGGCATCGGCTTTCGCGCTCCCTGCGTCCGCCGTGTAGACCAGCAGATCTCCTTCCGCGCTCTCGACCAGCCGCGAGTCAAGCGCCAGCCGCAGCGCCGAGTCGACCACCACGCGCAGCAGCGGCCTCCTGCGCGGTAGCCCGCTACGATCGGTCAGCAAGGGATTGTCGGCCAGCGCCGTTCCAATGCCGGTCAGCACCGCGTCCGCCGCATGGCGCATGTGCTGCACCGCCAGCAGCGATCGCGGCGACGTCAGGTAGATCGTCGTAGCCGCTGGCGGGCTGGTCGCCGCCGGTGCAATCCGCCCATCCAGTGACACTCCCGCCTTCAACGTCACAAAGGGTAGATGGAAGCGGATGTGTCGGGCAAATCCGTCGTTCAGCGCGCGTGCCTCGTCTGCGAGTACGCCCCCGGTCACAGCCACGCCCGCTTCCCGCAGCCGCGCACAGCCCTTTCCGCTCACCAGCGGATTGGGGTCCGACGTCGCAACCACCACCCGCGCCACGCCCGCCTGGATGAGCGCATCCGCGCAGGGTCCGGTGCGGCCGGTGTGCGAGCAGGGCTCCAGCGTGACGTAAGCCGTCGCGCCCCGGGCACACGCCCCGGCCTGCTTCAGCGCGACACGCTCGGCGTGGTCGACCGCGTCATAGTGGTGGGCGCCGCGGCCCACCTCACCCCCGTCCCTGACCAGCACGCAGCCCACCGTCGGGTTGGGCGAGGCCATGCCCACTGCCTGCTCGGCCAGCGCCAGGGCTTCGCGCATCCACCCCAGGTCGGCCTCGCTGTGCCCGTGCTCCGGACCGTGCACCGGGATTGAGGGTCGAGGCATGGTCCTCCAGAGTGGACCCCAGCGGGGCTCGGCGCAAGTAAAAGGGAACAGCAGGCCAAACCGTAGCTTGACCCTCGCGCTTAGAACCAGGTGCCCTGCTTGTAGCGCTCGTACTCTTCCCCGAACGCCGCAGTCAGCACCTGCTCTTCCCTGCGCGCGCGTGATACCTGCAGCGGGATCAGCACGGCCCCTACCACCAGCGGCCCAAACGGCGAAAAGAAGAGCGAGAGCCCGGCGAGCATCACCCCTCCAAAGAGGTAAATCGGATTGCGGATGCGGGCGTAGAGCCCGGTCGTCACCAGCGTATGCGCCTCTGCCTTCACCGAGAAGGAAGCCCCAAGCTGCCACCGCGCAAGCAGAAAGAGCGGCAAGGCGGCCGCGATGATCGTCGCCCCGATGATCTTCGCAGTGGTCCACTCAATCGCCGGAGGGTGCCGCGACACCACCACGATGCAGATCACAATCCCAAGCAGCGACAGCAGGTTCGTCCTCATGCGGCTCTCTCCTCCTGCCCCTGGCGGCCGGGCGCTCAGGC
>DASWUY010000535.1:0-4237 GCA_036401435.1 Acidobacteriaceae bacterium
ACTACGGCACGAATGTGCCTCTCTATCCCGAGTTCCAGGCCTTCTTTCGCGACTACAGCCGCCTATGTTGATCGTCTGGGGCAAGAACGATTTCATCTTTCCCGCCGAGGGTGCAGCCCCTTACCAGCGCGACCTGCACCACGTGGAAACACACCTGCTCGACACCGGCCACTTTGCCCTGGAAACGCATGGGGAAGAGATCGCTAGCCGCATCGAGACATTCTTCGCCGGGCTTGCGTAGCTCGAGGAGCGGCGGACCAGCCATCTCCACCACGGCCCGCCGCCGTCCTTGCACCCCGCCACCCGCACGCGCACAGCCGGGGCCCGCCTCACCGCCGCAGGGAGAAGAGCATGCCGAACAAGCTTGAAGGGAAAATCGCACTCGTCACCGGTGGCAGCAAGGGAATAGGCCTTGCGACCGCTCAGCGGTTTGTCGCTGAAGGTGCGTATGTCTTCATCACAGGCCGGCGGCAGGACGAGCTTGAAGAAGCCGTCCGCAGGATCGGATCGAACGCTGCCGGCGTGCCCGGCGATGCCGCCAGCCTGTCTGATCTCGACACCCTGTACGATCAGATCCGCCGTGAGAAGGGCCGCCTCGATATCCTCTTCGCGAATGCCGGCGGCGGCGGCTTCGCCCCACTGGGCTCCATCACCGAAGAGCAGTATGCGTCGACCTTTGACAGCAATGTGAAAGGGTTGATCTTCACCGTGCAGAAGGCATTGCCGCTGCTGCCCGATGGTGCCTCCATCATCCTCAACGCCTCGATCACCAGCGTCAAAGGGATTCCCGCCTTCAGCGTCTACTCGGCCAGCAAGGCCGCGGTTCGCTCCTTCGCGCGTACCTGGACCATGGATCTGAGAGAACGCAGGATTCGGGTGAACGCGATCAGCCCGGGACCCACCGAGACCCCTGGATGGCTTGCCCTGGCGACGAATGAAGAAGAGAAGCAAGCCATGTTTGCCCAGGCAGCCGCGCAGGTGCCTCTCGGCAGAGTCGGCCAGCCCGATGAAATCGCGAAGGCGGTCGTCTTCCTCGCCTCAGACGACGCCAGCTTCATCAGCGGCGTAGAGCTCTTTGTCGACGGCGGCGCAGCCCAGGTGTAGGCCAGCGCGCTTTCCAGCGTTTCACGCGCTTTTTCGCGAATGCTTGACCATCGTAATGGCTGAAATCCGAATGGTAGGCGAGGCAGGGATCGAACCTGCAACCACCGGCTTAGAAGGCCGGTGCTCTATCCAATTGAGCTACTCGCCCTCGCAAATACCGGGAACCTCGACCGCGTCCCTCACCTTGGCGAAGCGCTCGTCTACGTCCCTGTGGATCATAAACGATTCCTCCTTAAGGAAGACCTCCACCGCCACCTGCGCCGCCCGCGCCCACGTCACTCGGGCAGAGACTTCATCCGGGCCAAAGCCCATCGTGTAGATCGTCCACCCGAACCCCTCGCGACCAAAAACCCGCGCCGGGCGCAGCACGATTTCGACACACGAGCCCGGACACTCAATCGCACCGAGCGCCCGCGCGGTGCTGCGTGCCAGGGCCTCGCACCGTGCAAAGGTGCAGAAGAGATCGCCTCGCGCCGCGACCAGGTCCACGTAGCTGCCCAGCCCGCATCGCGACCCCGCTTCTCCCGCCTCGGAAATCTCGGGGTCCACTTCGCTCGCACCTACCGGAAACACGTCCACCTTCGAGGTGAACGTATCGGCACCGTTGGCACACTCCAGAATCCGCAGCAGCTCCGGGTACGCCTCGACCTCGGACAGCGCTCGTGCGCGCTCTTCGTGCCAGGCGCAGTCTGGCGCGCCGCGGGCCCCACACAGATCCACCCACCCCTCCCATGGCACGTCGATCCATGGACTCAGCGCGCTCACCTCTACCGTCCAGTCCGCAATCATCGCGCTCCCTCGCACAGCAGCCACGCCAGCAGGGTGCGCTCTGCCCAGTGCCTCTCGCCACCCGTCGCGAGAAACGCGCAGTGCCCCCCATGCGCGGTCTCCACATAACGCACGTGCGGGTTCTCCATCAGCGCCGCGCGCGTCTCCGGCAGCAGCCGGATAAACGGATCGTCGGCCGCGTGCAGGAGCAGCGTAGGCACCGCAAGCGTGGCTGCAAAGCGCGAACTGGCCACCGAGGCATAGTAATCATCCGCGTCGCGAAAGCCCCCATACCGCGCCACAATCTCGCCGTCAAAGTCGCGCATGCTGCGCATGCGCGCGTACACACCCTCTTCCTCCAGCATCCCGTAGAGCGCCGGAAACAGCCTTGCCTTGGCGCGCAGCCGTCGCTTCATCGCACGCAGAAAGCGCCGCTCGTACACGCGGTTTGCCGGCTCGTGCAGCGCCCTCGAGGAGAGAGCCAGGTCCATCAGCGGCGACACGCCCACTACCGCCGACACCTCTGACGCCGCGCCCTCACCCGCATACTTCAGCACCAGGTTCGCGCCCATGGAGTAGCCCACCACCGCCACCCGCTGCACACCCTCACGCTCCACCAGCGCGCGCACCAGGTCCCCCACGTCGCTCGATCGGCCAGAATGATAGATGGTCGGCGCCAGCGCATCCGAGCCTCCGCAGCTGCGCATGTTCATCCGCACCACGTTGCAACCGGCCGCCCACGCACGGCTCGCATTGCCCAGCACATACCCGGAGCTTGCCGAGCCCTCTAGTCCATGCACCAGCACCACCGTCAGCCGCTCCCGCCGCACGCTGGCCGGCTGCCAGTGGCACAGGCTCAGCAGCCTGGTCGGCCCGTACGTCTGGCCAGCTTCCTCTTCCATCCTGCTCGCGACGGTCGCCTGCACCAGGGACTCTTCGCCCGCAGGCAGCCGGCCGTCGCGACGCACAAAGTTGCCTACCACCGTTTGCAGGTGCGCGTGACGCAGCCACCACGGGGGCACAAACTCCGTGCGCCACGCCCGCTCACCCTCGGGCTGCTTGTCTATAGACCTGTCTACGGAAGCCTGCGGCACGGCCAGCGTCATGCCCGTAGCCCCTCGAGCACGGCTGCCGCGCGCAGCGGGCCGTCTGGCTCCTCCTCGTGCTTGAAGTAGGCAAAGACCTCGCCGGCCCGCGCCCCCTCCTGCAGCCTGGTCCGCAGTTCGCCCAGTTCTTGCTCGCTGTACTGGCTGCGTCGCAGGCGATAGCAGGCAAACGGCGCCGTCATTACCTCCGGCGTCGCGAGCTCGTCCGACTCTGCCACGCACAGCGCAGCCCGGCGCTCAGCCAGCGCCGCGTAGGTGGGCTCTGCAAACCAGGAGGGGTGGCGAAACTCGAACGCCAGCCGTGCACCCGGCCCGGCGCCATGCGCCTCGGCCAGAAACTCGCGCAGCAGCACGGCATCCACCGCAAAGTTGGGCGGCAACTGCAAGAGCAGCACCCCCAGCCTGCCCGCCGCGGCCACCGGCGCCACGCTGCCAAGGAAAGCCGCCAGCACGCCCGAGCAGTTCCGCAGCCGGTTGAAGTGGGTGATCCGCTGCGGCGCCTTGAAGGAGAAGCGGAACGCTTCGGGTGTCGCGGCCAGCCAACCCTGAACGATCGCTTCGGTTGGCAGCGAGCGAAACGTATAGTTCACTTCCACTGAGTTAAGCCGCGAGGCATAGGCCTCCAGCAGCTTCTTCACAGGTGTCTTGGGAGGGTAAAACGCGGGTCGCCAGCTGGGATACGCCCAACCCGAGCAGCCGATCCAGATCTCGCTTCGCTGGCCATCGCTGCGCTCGCGTTCTGTGTCACTTTGGGAGGCTGCCATGCCGGGAGGGGGAGACCTGCTTTGGGGCGGCTAGTGGGGATTGAACCCACGACATCCGGATCCACAGACCGGCGTTCTACCACTGAACTATAGCCGCCGTACAAGGCCTAATTGTAGCATCGGCCGCTCAAATGCGGTCCTTGCCGCATAGGGACGCTGCCTCTCCTTGGCATCCGCGTAGCCGTCTCACCTATTCGCACCAGAGCCGTTCCATTTAGTTAGCGCTCAGGATTCGCACCTGACCATTGTCCTCCCTTTCATAGCTGAGAAACGCCCCCTCTTCTTCGCATGCGATGGAGCTCGGAGTATGTTCGGGAGAGTCTCCGCGGATGCTTAGTTTGGAGGTCAGGCTACCGTCTGATGGATCGAATAAATAGTAGGACGTCTGCCGTGGGTCCCGTTCCTGGTCTGCCTGGTGTCGCGCGTACTCAAATGAGCCACCCACAATTTGTCAGACGCAAGAACATCGTCCAGGACCAAACCCTTGGGTACATC
>DASWUY010000536.1:0-2845 GCA_036401435.1 Acidobacteriaceae bacterium
GCTCTGAGAGTTCAGCGGGCGGGTATCAGAAGAGTGGGGTTTGGGTGGTGCGGCGGGGTTGGGGGAGGCCGAAGTGTTCGTAGGCCAGGCGGGTGGCGACGCGGCCGCGGGGGGTTCGGTCGAGGAAGCCGATCTGGATGAGGAAGGGCTCGTAGACCTCTTCGAGGGCGTCTTGCTCTTCGGCGAGGGTGGCGGCGAGGGTGTTGAGGCCGACGGGGCCGCCATCGTACTTCTCGATGATGGTGAGGAGCAGGCGGCGGTCGAGCTCATCGAAGCCGTGGGCGTCGACCTCCAGAAGCTGCAGGGCATCGCAGGCCGTTTTGCGGTCGATCGAACCCGTCCCGCGGACCTGGGCGTAGTCGCGGACGCGGCGGAGCAGGCGGTTGGCGATGCGCGGGGTGCCGCGGGAGCGCATGGCGATCTCGGCGGCGCCGTCCTGGTCGATGGGGACGCCGAGGACCTCGGCGGAGCGCTCGACGACGAAGCGGAGCTCGTCGTCGGAGTAGTACTCCAGGCGCAGGAGGATGCCGAAGCGGGAGCGCAGCGGGGAGGAGAGCAGGCCGGGGCGGGTGGTGGCCGCGACAAAGGTGAAGGGCTTGATGTCCATGACGTGGGTGCGCGCGCCCGGGCCCTGGCCGATGATGATGTCGAGCTTGTAATCCTCGAGCGCGGTATAGAGCTTTTCTTCAAGGACGGGCTGGAGGCGGTGGATTTCGTCGAGGAAGAGGACCTGGCGGAGGCGGATGTTGGTGAGGATGGCGGTGAGGTCGCCCTGGATCTGGAGGGCGGGGCCGGAGGTCTGCTGGAAGGCGACATCGAGCTCGTTGGCGAGGATGGCGGCGAGGGTGGTTTTGCCGAGCCCGGGGGGGCCGAAGAGCAGGACGTGATCGAGGGCTTCGCCGCGGGCGCGGGCGGCTTCAAGGGCGATCTGGAGCTGGTCCTTGGCTTTCTGCTGGCCGATGAACTCGCGCAGCAGGCGGGGGCGAAGCTTGAGGTCGAAGGAGGATTCTTCGTCGGCCCGGGCGGCGGAGACGAGGCGTTCGGGGTTGTTCTCAGCTACGGCCATTGCTCAGCAGTGTAAAGCACCGGGGATGCGAGGGGTGCGCGGGTGACGGGAACCTGCGGTGCGGACAGGACGTATGTTGTCTTGGTGCGCGGCGGCCTGGGCGGAGGGATTGCCCGGGCTGTGAGTGAGGCTTGGAAGGGGTTGCGATGGGCTTGTTGCTTTGGATCGTGCTAGCGCTTGTGTGCTGGCCGGCGGCGCTGCTGGTAGCGGTGTTGTATCCGTTGCTGTGGCTGGTGTTGCTGCCTTTTCGCCTGGCCGGGGTGGCGGTGCGCGGGGTGATGGACCTGGTGGGCGCGCTGCTGTTCCTGCCGGGGCGGGTTCTGCGCAGGATCTGAGGGGTGCAGTGATCCGGCGGATTTTCCGAGGGCAGTGCCGGTCCATGCGGTGAGGTGAGTGACCAGGAGGTGTCGCGTAGCCGAGTGCAGCAGCGATATACTTCCTGCTTCGATCCGGGTTTGCTTCTTGTTGATCGCGGGGGTGGGCTGATGTTGCTTCGGGGCGCTGGTTGGAGGCTGTGTGCTGTGATCGTGCTGGCGATGGCTGTGCCCTGCGACGCGGCTTCGCCGGTGCCGACGCCGGCGGTGGATGCGGCGCTGGCGGCGAAGGCCGGCAAACAGACGGCGGTGTTTGCGGGGGGATGCTTCTGGGGGACGCAGTCGGTCTTTGAGCGGGTCAAGGGCGTGAAGCGGACGACAGCCGGGTATGCGGGGGGCCTCGAGTCGACCGCCACGTCGGAGCAAGTGGCGACGGAGAGGACCGGGCATGCGGAGTCGGTGGAGATCGTCTATGACCCGTCGCAGATCACCTACGGACAGCTGCTGCGGGTGTTCTTCTCGGTGGCGCATGATCCGACGCAGCTGAACCGGCAGGGGCCGGATGTGGGGAAGTCGTATCGCTCGGTCATCTTCTATGGGAGCGAGGAGCAGAAGAGGATTGCGCAGGCCTACATCGACCAGCTGGAGGCGGCAAAGGTGTATCCGTCGCGGATCGTGACAGAGGTAACGCCGCTAAAGGGGTTCTACCGCGCGGAGGACTTTCACCAGGATTATGCGCTGCGGCATCCCGACGACCGGTACATCGTGGCTTGCGACAAGCCAAGGATCGAGGCGCTGCGGCAGGAGTTTCCGGAGTTGTTTGTGCTGTACAAGGGGCGGTAGGGCGCGCCGACGGGGCGCTGGCGGCCGCGTGGTGCTAGGCGGTGGCCAGGCGGCTGGGGGCGAGTGTGACCAGGGTGCAGGCGGAGCGGTCGCGCAGCAGGCGGGAGACGAGCGCGGTGTGCATGGCGTGGCCGGCTCGCTCAGCGACGACGCGGCCCAGGATCTGGTGGCCGACGAGGGCGAGGTCGCCGATCAGGTCGAGCACCTTGTGGCGAACAAATTCATCGTGAAAGCGGAGCGGGCCGTTCTGCACCCCGTGGCGGGTGAGGATGATGGCGCTGGCCTCGGAGACGCCGCGGATGAGGCCCATCTCGCGGAGTTTCTGTTCTTCTTCCTTGAAGCCGAAGGTACGGGCGGGGGCGATCTGGTCTCCGTAGGTATGGGTGGCGAGGTCGAGGGTAAAGCCTTGGCGGCCGATGGGTGGGGCAAAGTCGATCTGGTAGGAGATGGAGTAGCCGTTGCCGGGGTAGACGCCGAGGAACTTGTTGCCTTCGCGGATTTCGACGGGCTTGAGGATGCGGAGGTACTCGCGGCGGCGGCGCTGGGGGCGCAGGCCGACGTGGTGGAAGGCCTCGACGTAGGGGCGCGCGGAGCCGTCGAGGATGGGGAGCTCGAGGTTGTC
>DASWUY010000537.1:0-3626 GCA_036401435.1 Acidobacteriaceae bacterium
TGACCGGACTCATAGTACTGGTACTCGATATTGCCCGCGAGCGAGGCGGGAATGGGCAGGTGGTGCTCCTCATACACGGCAGCGAAGAAGGGCGTGGCCAGATCGTAGTAGCCGCTGTTCAACATGACCTTGAGCCTCGGGTTGGTCTTCATCGCGTCGGCCAGGTCAGACATCACGTTCAGTGCGTTGCCCTCGCCGTGGCCGTGCTTGGTATCCCACTGAAAGCCCTCTGCGGCATAGGCGGACTGCAGAAAGGTCTGGCCCTCGCCATACTTCAACTCTCGCCGCACATAGTCGTTGAAGGTGGAAACGTAGGCCGAAGAGATGGACGAACTCTGCGGATCGTAGACCGCTTCGGCGCTCAGCGGATCGATCGCGGGGCCGGAGAAGCGGGTGTCAAGCCGGCCGGTGGTGATGCTGCTCTCCCCCTGCAGTTGCTGCTCAAAGATGCCGCCGCTGATGCGCAGGTCGGCCTTGAGCAGGTAGGCGACAGGCAGGCCAGTGTAGCTGTTCAGCTTTTCGGCGATAGCCTGCTTCTCGGTCGCTGGTAGGGCGTTTCCCAGCCCCAGCGCATGCGCATAGTCGCCCAGGGCAAAGTTCTCTACCTCGGTCAGGAAGGGCTCAAGCGCCGGAGGCTGCTGGGGTAGCTTGTGGTGGTACCAGGCGGTTGCGGCGTAGGTGGGCAGGCCGGTGATATAGGGGATATCGACACCCGGGTTGCCGCGCGCGCCGTCGATGTCGGTCGAGAAGTTGAGTATCTGCGAGAGCAGGATCACACCGTTCAGGTCGATATCCTTCTCGTTCTCGAGGATGTTGGCAAGGTTGGCGGACCTCGTGGTGCCATAGCTCTCGCCAAAGAGATACTTTGGCGAGTTCCAGCGGCCGTACTTGCCAAGGAAGCGCTGTATGAAGCGGGCGAAGGCATGCGCATCCTGGTCAACGCCCCAGAACGCCTTCTCCTTATTGGCCCCAAACAGGCGCCCGAAGCCCGTGCCGGGCATGTCGACAAAGACCAGGTCGCTTGTATCAAGCAGGCTGTAGTTGTTCTCGATCAGCTTGTAGGGCGCGGCCGGGGTGTGCTGCGCATCCGAGACCACGACCCGCCGGGGACCGAAAGAGCCCATGTGCAGCCAGACGGTCGAGCTGCCCGGCCCCCCGTTGTAGATGAAGGTGACAGGACGGTGCTCTGCCTTCTCTCCTGTCTTGAAGTAGGCCACGTAGGACATGCGTGCGGTGGCCGGAGCCTCGGTCGCGTCCTTGACCTCCTTGATGTCGCCTTCCATACCCGGGACGGGCTTGCCGTCCAGACCCAGCAGGGCATCCTGTGCGTCCGTGCTGCCAACCGTAATCGTGCCCACAACGGCCTGGTAGGCAATGCGCTGCCCGCCTACATTGACAGTGCCCTCGGTGGTCGAGTCCTGAGGTGGCCCGGGAGGCGTCTTCTGTGCCTCGGGTGAGGTCTTGGCAGGGTCATCCGTCTTGTTGGGAGTGGGTGAAGGTGTCTTTGCCCCGGCTGAGGAGGAGGCGAGGATCAGGGTGGCCAGCAGGCAGGAGAAGATAAGGGCGGGTCGGGGCATGCGGGCGGGCTCTCTCGGGTGGTGAATCGGATTTCGCGGGCGGGGAACCCACTTCACTCTAAACCATGGCTTCCAGGGCATCACAGGCGGCGCTGGTTCCATCCTCGCCGGCGATCACCTGCGCAGCCGCAACGGCACGCTCCCGGTAGCGCGGCTCTTGCAGCAATTGGGTCATCTTCTTCGCGGCGCGCTCGGCGCTGTAACGCTTGCGCGGGATGGTCCGGGCGACGCCCAGCCTGCGCATGCGGCGGGCATTATCGGGCTGGTCGTGGCTGTAGGGCATGATCAGCATTTGCCTGCCGGCCCGCAGCGCCTGTGCCGTGGTGCCCACGCCACCCTGGTGCACGATGAGAGCGGAGCGCGGGAAGAGCAGCGAAAAGGGGGCAAAGCTCACGGGGAGGATCTCGGGAGAAGAGGCGATGGAAGGCAGTGCGCGAGGGTCGGCGCCCACCAGCACCGCGCGCATACCCAGCAGCTGCGCGGCGCGGGCGCTCTGCTCGTAGAAGTCGCCTGCATCGTAGACCGCAGCCGAACCGAGCGTAAAGACCAGCGGCGGGGAACCGGAGCGCAGAAATGATTCGAGCTCCGGCGTCAAGGAGATGCTGGTATCGCTCGCTCCGTCATAGAAGACGAAGCCTGTGGTCGCGGTGCTGACCGGCCAGTCTGGCTGCGACTCACCCAGCACACGCGAGAAGAGCGCAAGCACCAGCCTGGGCGCGTGCTTGGCTTCAAACAGCGGGCTCTGCCCAGGCTCAAGCCCGAGTTCTCGCCGCAGTGCGTACACCGGCTCGCACCAGCTACGCGTGACCCAGCGGGCGAAGGGCCGTACTAAGTGGCCCATGCCCGGAACCACCGATTGAACGCGCGCCAGCATGGGGTAGGGCGGCAGCACGGGAGGATCCCAGGCGGAAAAGAACGAAAACGGCGCGAGCACGTAGGAGACCCAGGGGATGCCGGTGATCTCCGCAACCACAGGGCCGGCATAGGCCAACTCGCCCGTAATCAGCAGGTCGGCGCCACCGTCCGCAGTTACCGCCGCCAGCAGGTCTTCGTAGCTTTCGCGGAGGGACGGGAAGAGGAACTCACGCAAGCCGCGTTCCGTCCCGCGCTTGATGTCATAGATCATCGCCACAAGCGCCTGGTTCGACGTGTCCTGCTCCGGGCGCATGGGCGCAAAGCCCAGCCCCAGGGGGCTGACGCGGGCGCGGAACATCTCGGGGGCAGCCAGAACAGCCTGGTGCCCACGCCGCTTCAACTCAAGCGCCAGGCCGACCAGGGGGTTCACATCGCCGAAGCTCCCGAACGTCGCCAGTACAATCCGCATGGAGGGTTCCGCGCCTGCCTAGAAGCTTGCCTCAAAGGCGTGGAATCTGCGCTCCAGTTCCCACTGCTGGCGAGCCTTTTCGCTGCTCGACACCAGCTGCGCGCAGGCGCCGGCTGGGTCGGCAGCCATCAGCTGCCCACGACAGGCAGCTACCGGCTCGCTCAGGGTCTCGGGCGAGGCGGCCCGCCACAGGCTAGCTCCGGGCAGAAAGCTGTGCTCGATGGAGGCACGCACCATCTGCTTCAACTGTGCATAACTAAGGTGATAGGTCATTGCGGCACGCACATATTCGTGGGTGAGATCGATCCGCGACACGCCCTCGTCGTCGGTCGACAGGGCAACGGGAACGTGCGCGGCCAGGTACTGGGGCAGGGGATGCTCCTCTCCTTTGACGTTGAGGATGACATCATTGCTGGTCAGGTTGATCTCGACCATCACGTGCTTCTCGGCCATCTCCTTCAGCAGCTCGTAGGGGCGATCCTCATGCATCACGTCTACCCCGTGGCCGATGCGCTCGGCCTGCGCTCCTTCGACCGCCTGGCGGATGTGGAAGGTCAGGTCAGAAGGCTGGACCATGCCCTCTACCAGCTCGCCGGCATGCAGCGAAACATGCACCCCGGGGTAGAGCGGGTGCAGGGCCCCTAGAATCTTCATGTCCTCGCGGTAGAGCGTCAGCGGCCCCACCCAGTCCTCGGGCCGCACCAGGTTCAGCCCGACAAAACGAG
>DASWUY010000538.1:0-8559 GCA_036401435.1 Acidobacteriaceae bacterium
ATGCTCGTCGCAGCGGCCGCCCTGATATCGTGCGCCGCCGCCTCTGCTCAGACTGTCAAGACCACGATCGCTCTGCCGGGCCTGCCCGAGCGTGTAGCTGTCAACTACGTAACCAACAGGATCTATGTGACGGTACCCTCCTTCGGGGGCCCGACGGACTCGCTCGTTGTCATCGATGGAAAGACCGACAGGATCATCCAGACCATCAGCATTCCTCCGATCGGCTTTGAAGTGAAGGTCGACCTGCTGACCAACCATATCTATGTTGCCGGCTGCTACACCGACCAGAATGAAAATAGCGTGTGCGAGGTCGCGGCCGTCAACGGCTTTTCAGACAAGGTGGAGCGGACGGTTCCCATCACCTCGACCCCCGGCAACGGCATCCAGGGCCTGGCCATCAATCCCATCACCTCGGCCGTATATGTTGCCAACGCCAGCGATAACGTGGTGGACGTCTTCTACTGGGGGTCGAGCACGATCAACAAGACCATCAACCTCGATGGTGCGTCGCCATACGGCATGGCTGTGGACCCCTTCCGTCGTCAGCTGTACGTGACCCTGGGCAACAACCAGGTGGCCATCGTCAACAGCAAGACGAACACGCTGATCAACACGGTCACCACCACGGGCGCCTCTGACGTGAGCGTGAGCGTGGATGAGCTTACCGGGAACGTGTTTGTCCCGGATAACTCGTTTGGACCTTCAACCCTGGCCATCCTCACTTCGGCGGGTGCGCCTGTGGCCACCGTCAAGGTCGGCAACACGCCCTTCGGCGTGGACGTTGATCCGTTCACCAAGCTCGCCTTTGTGGCGAATACCCAGGACGGCACCGTCTCTGTGGTGAACACGGCTACCAATGCGGTGAACACGACGGTGCCGGTGAATGCGGCTTTCGTGGCGCTCAACCCCTTCACCGAAAAGGTCTACGTGGCTGACCAGGATGCCACCGTGACGGTGCTCACGGAGAAGTAAGGTTGGGCTTGCCCAAGGAGCAGGGAGCCTGCGGGCTCCCCGTCTTCTGCGTAGCTTGGCTAGCTTGATCGAGTAGCGGGGGCCCCAACGCGGCATCCGCCCTTATCGATTCGGGCGTGGGATCAGGCGCCGTTTTCGGCTTCTCTCTCCGCCTGCCGCCCTGCGCCAGCCCTTACTTCAGGTAGTCGAGCAGAGTGGTGGGCAGCACCTTGGCCGCAGCCGCCAGCAGCTCGCTGTTCTGCGCCTCGGCCTGCGCCAGGGTCTCGGCTGCGGTCGCCGTGTCGATGCCGACGAGCGAGGTCTGCTGCGACTTGAGCGTGACACTCTCCTGCGACAGGAAGTCTTCCTGGGACGCGAACTGGTTGACCGCGTTCCCATACACCGCGTGCTGCTCGCTGACATAGCTGAGCGCACTGGTTACCGCTGCCGTCGCCGCCCCGATCTGCGCGGTCGTGCCGCTGGTCAGCGCCGTGGCCAACTGCTGCAGCGAGCCAAGCGCACTGGCACCCGGCTGGGTAAAGATCTGCGAGCCGGGAACGTTGACCTGCACCTTCAGCGTGTCGCCCACCGCGATGTAGTTGATGCCGGTGTTGCCGGCGTAAGTGTAGCCGTCCGGAGACGCGGCATCGGCGACAAAGGCCGGCCCGCTGTTGGCTGTGCCCCCGAAGAGCGCCACTCCCTGGTAGGTTGTGTTCGCCTCCGACGCGACGCTTGCGAGCAGACCATTCACCTGGCTGGCGATCGACGCCCGGTCGGCAGCCGATGTGGTCCCGTTCGCGCCTTCCGTGCCCAGCGTGATGGCCTTGTTCAGCAGCGAGACCACCGAGCTCAGCACCGAGTCCCCGCTTTGTGCCTGCGAGGACGCCGCGGTGGCGTTGGCCGTGTACTGGTCCACGTTCGCGGATTGGTTCAGGCTCTGCACCAGGGCGGCCGAGGCTGCCGGGTCGTCTGAAGGCAGGTTGACGCGTTTGCCTGTCGACACCTGCTGCAGAGCCGTCTGGAGCGCCTGCTCGCTCTGCTGGATGTCGGTAGTAATGGTCGAACCAAAGGTGGCGTTAAAGCGCATAGCAGTCACGAACCCCCAACGGCGGTGCCCATGTTCAGCGTCACATTAAAGAGCGTGGCGACTGTGTTGACAATCTTTGCCGCTGCCTCGTAGGCCTGCTGGTAGCGGATCAGGTTTGCAGACTCCTCGTCGATCGACACCCCGGAGACCGAGCTCTGCTGCTGCGTCAGTTGGGTCAGGCTTAGCCCGATCGCGCTCGACTCGGCTTGAGCCGTGGCGGTGTCGGAACCCACCTGGTAGATCAGCCCGGCCGAAACGTCCTCGGGGCTCTGGCCTGACCCCAGCTTCGCCGTTGCGACAGCCGCCAGGTTGGCCAGGTTCCCGTTGCTGCCAGAGGAACCGTCCGAGCTTGCGGCGATGGCTGCGGGATCGGTCGTCGCCAGGGCGATGGAAGCAGCGGCGCCTGCCACGGTGGCAGAAACGGTGAACAGCGGTCCGCCCGCCTGCCCATTCTGGTCGTAGCCCTTGGCCTGCGCTGCGTTGATGGCGGCCGCAAACTGCGACGCGAAGCTGTCCAGCTGGCCCAGCAGGTTGGGGATGGCTGTGTCCCGTACCGCGAGTGTGCCCCCCAGATCCCCGCCGCTGATCGCGGAGGTGATGTCGGTGCCGCTGCCATCGAGCACCTGCTGGCGGCCGTTCGCGCCGGCCGTGGTCTCTAGCGCATAGCTTTTGCCGCCCACCACCAGCGGCGTGCCGGTGCCCGTGGTCAGCGTGTCTCCTGCCGGGGTATGGGTCACGGAAAGGTTGGTGAGCTGCGAGAGTTTCAGCTCCAGCGAGCCAATCTGGTCCTCTACCGAACCGACATTCTCGCCCGTGCCCGTCAGCTGTGCCTGCTGCGCATTCAGCCCGGCAATCTGCGAGGACAGCTGGTTGATCGAGGAGACGTCGCTTACCGTCTGCTGGTCGAGCGCACTCTGCTGGGTGCTCAGCCCGGAGGAGACGGTGTTGAACTCGCCCGCAAGGTTCTGTCCCGCAGAAAGCACAGCCTGGCGCGAAGCCAGGCTGGTGGGGTTCGAGGAGAGGGCGGAGAGGCTGGTGAAGAAGCTTGAGAGGCCGGTGGCCAGGCTCGAGCCGGTCGTCGGAAAGAGCGTTTGCAGCTGCTGCAGCGCGCCCGTCTGCGCGTCCGCGCTGCTCTGCTGGCTGGTCTGTTGCTGGATGCGCAGGTTGAGCAGTTGGTCGCGAACGCTCTCAAGCCCCTGCAGGGTGACTCCGCCGCCCAGGGTCACCGACCCCTGCTGCACCACATCCGCTTCGGTCAGGACGATGGTCTCGCGCGTGTAGCCGGGCGTATTCGCGTTGGCGATGTTGTTGCTCGTCATCTCCAGCGCCGCTTCCTGTGCCATCAGGGATTGGGTCGCAATGGACAACGATGTATTCAGTCCAGCCACAGTGTCACCTCGTCCTCAGAGTTCGCAAGACCACGCCTGGTGCCCGCGCGGGTCGGTGCCCGGCTGCTGATAGTGTCCCGTGTAGCTGTGGCAGAGCCCGGCAAACACCCGGACCGTGTCGCCTGAATGCCGCAGAAGCGAAGCATACGTCGCGTTGAGCTGCTGCAGGGAGGCGGCAGCCTGCCGGATCCGCTCCCCCAGGCTGCCCTCGCCAGGCACCGGTCGAGCCCCCGCGCCAGGCCCGGCCCCAACCGTGGCGCCCCCGGCAGACCTCCACGGCTCCGCCACCCGGCAGAGCTCGTCGCAGAGACCCTGCTGCCGGCTGATGCTGCGTTCAAAGTCGGAGAGCGCATGTGCGCCCACCGCCCGCATCGCTGCCTCGATCTCGGCGGTCAGTGCCTCTACGTGCTCCAGATATCTGAGGGCGACTGGTCCATCCCTGAGGTCCGCGTCCATCGCTCTCTCCGTTCCCTGCTCTCCACCGGAGTCAGGGGTCCCACTCAGATCCCGGCTGCCTGCATGGCCGCCGCGATCAGGCCCGGATCGAGCGTGTACGCTCCACTTCCGATCGCCTGCCGCAGTGCCTCAACCTTGCCTTCCCGAGCCTCGGCCGAACGCAGTACCTGCGCGATCAGCGCGTTAGCCGACAGGCTGCCGGCCGAAAGCGTGGCCGTATCCTGCGGTACCGCCGCCTGGGCAGAAACCTGCCCCGCCGGAACCACGGCTGTTGTCCTGTCTCCCGCTACCGGTGCCGCCGTCGAGCCGTACAAATCGATGCGCATAAGAAACCTCCAGCTGCAACGGGTCTCCTATCGGCACCTCGATCCAATCTGTTCAGCCCTCAGGCGAAGAAAGATGAGAATCGATCCTCATCCCCTCATCTTTCTCTCAGCCAACCCGCCCTTCGACCGTCCCTCCCTGCCGCCTCAAGGCACCCGCTTCGCCTCGGCCGACCGCGCCGCCTGCGCCTCTCTCTCCGCCGAAGCATGCAGGTGCTGGGCAATCATTTTCGCGATCCCGATCCCTCCCGACCGGGTCAGCGACCCGGCCAGCGCCTGCATCGCGATCCCCTGAAACTGCCCCTTGCCCGTATCCTCATCCTCGCCATCGCCGCCCGGCACCGTCGCAAACGACTGCTCCGCCTGCTCCAGCCAGCTACCCAGCAGGATGGACTCGAAGTCGTGCGCCGACTTCTCGATCTTCGCGTCCGCGGTCGGTCGCGCCACGCCGCGAACCACCCCCGGCCCGGCCTTGGCCAGTTGCTCGTCCGCCTGCACTCCCCGGCCCAGGCCGGCGCTGCTCCCTGCCCCATCCACCATCTAGATCACCTCCAGGTCAGCCTGCAGGCCGCCCGCTGCCTTGATCGCCTGCAGGATGGCCACAATGTCATGCGACGTCGCCCCGATCGCGTGCAAGCCGCGGATCAGGTCGTCCACGTTTGCCCCGTCTTCGAGGCGTATCGATTGCGCCGGCAGATCCTTGACCGCGACCGTTGTGTTCGCGACCGGCACCGTCGTACCGCCGCTCAGCGGCAGCGGCTGCGAGACCGAGTAGGCCGTCTCCACCTGGATGCTGAGGCTGCCATGCAGGACAGACACCGGCGAAAGCGTCACGCTTCCGCCCATCACGATCGTTCCCGTGCGTTCATTCACAATCACCTTGGCCGGCGCCTGGAAGCGGATGGAGAGCCCTTGCACCCGCGAGATCAGCACCGGAACCGAAGTCTCGCCCGTCTCCCTGACATCGACGTTGATCGTCCGGCTGTCCACCGCCACTGCCGCCGGGTTGTGGAACTCCTTGTTGATCGCCTCCGCCGCATCCCGCGCCGCGGTGAAGTCGGAAGTGCGCAGCATGAAGGTCACCGTGCGGAAGCGCGTGAGATCGACCGCAGCGCCTTTTTCGATGATGCCTCCCTCCGGGATCCGCCCCACGTTGGGGTGGTTCACCGACCGCACATTGCCGGTCGCGCCTTCCGAGTATCCGCCCAGCGCAAGCGGCCCCTGGCCCTCCGCATAGACCTGCCCATCGGGCCCACGCAGCGAGGTCATCAACAGCACCCCGCCTTCCAGACTCTTCGCGTCGCCCACCGACGAAACGGTGAGGTCCATCTTCATGCCCGGCCGCGAAAAGGGCGGCAGCGACGCCGTGACAAACACCGCCGCGACATTCTTCACCACCACCTGAGCCGGCGCAATCTGCACGCCCATCCGCTTCATCGCGTTGGCGAGAGTCTGCACCGTGAAAAAGGTCTGCTGGCGATCCCCGGTGCCGCGCAATCCCACCACCAGGCCATAGCCCACCAGCTGGTTATCGCGAATCCCTTCTACATCCGTGATGTCCCTCAGCAGCACCTGCCGGGGCGGCTGGCTGGCCCAGGCAGCCGCGGTGAACAGCAGCGCGAGGGCGACCGAGGTCGCGATCGCGGCTCTGCGTATGACCATGCGGCCGGGCCACTGACGAGTCTTGAGCGGTAGGCGCATCATCCTCAAAATCCGAAGAGCCAGAGAACGGCCCTGGTGAGTGGGTTGGGTGGGCGCACGCTGTCCGAGATGATGCCCTTCCCCTTCATCTCGATCTCGAGGTTGCTCAGCGCTGTTGAGGCGATGGTGTTGTCCGGGTTGATGTCCCCCGGCCGCACGATGCCCCGGATCACCAGGTCCTCATGCTGATTGTTCATCGCGATCTGGCGCTCCGCTTCGACCACCATGTTGCCGTTGGCCAGCACGGCGATCACCTGCCCGGTCAGGCTGGTCGAAAACGTCGTGTTCGACGCGGTCGTGCCCGACCCCTTCACCGCACTGGACGAGTTGGCGTTGAAGAGCGGATTGAGCCCCTTGGTGGCAATCTGGCCCACCAGCCCGGTGATGCCCGAGTTGGCCGCAAAGGTGCGCTGGCTGTTCAGGGTCCCGCTTTGTGCTGCCGTCGTCTGTACCGAGACCAGCACTGTCACCGTGTCGTTCAGGCTGTGCGCCTTGTAGTCGGATGAGAGATCGCCCAAGACATAGGAGGCCGACCAGAGGCTGCCCGTGGTCCGTCCGTCCGCCGGCGGCATGTACTGCTCCTGCAGGCGCGTCAGGTAGTCGGCGCGCAACTCGGCCGGCGTCTTTTTGGGCAGCTTCGGCATCTTGAGATCGACGCCGGCGTGAGCGCTGGGCGCAGCCAGCCATGCCAGGCTGGCCAGCATCAGCAGCGACGCGCGCATCCACTTCCGGCGCTCGCGCGGCGTACCCTCACAGGCCGCAAGAGCAGGCATCCAGTTCTGACCCTTCATAAGGTTCCTCTCAAAAGCGTGGTATCGATCACCTGGGCAACGTAGGTCTGCTTGTGATCGAGAGCAGAGACGCGGATACTGCGACCCGGAGCGCCGGCCTCGAGGCAAATCACCGGCACCTGGATATGCAGCCGCGCGCCCTCGAGCAGCAGCATGGCATGCGATCCGGCGTGCAGCCCAGGCTCTACCGCAGCCGCGTCCCTGCTGGCAGCGCCGGCCGCAGGCACTTGGGTGGCCGCGGCCATGCCCCTCCGGGCGCCGTGCACCGGCGCGCCAAACGAGCCTAGCGCTGCCTCCGCCGCGTCCGCGTCCTCCCAGATCACCGAAACATAGAAGGGCAGGCACTCTCCGTGATCCCCGCAGCTGAGGCGCACATGCGCGCCCCGTTGGCCGGCCCGCTCCACAGCCTCGACCCTCAGTACCGGCGCAGCCGTCCTGGCGCTCAGGCCCACCATCAGCTTCACCTGGGCGTGGTCCAGGTCGAACTGCTGCCCTTGCAGCGCGGCAAGGACTTGGCCCGCATCGATCGCGAAGCGCCCCGCTACCGCCGCGGGCCCGCCAGCACGGGCCGCCGGGACCCCGGCGCAGACCATCGCAACGAGCGCTGCCAACAGCCTTCGGGTTGGGATCGTTCCCATCATGGCCACCGCCCTACTGCGTCAACTGGTTCAACTGCTGCAGCATCTCGTCTGCTGCCTTGACCACGCGCGAGTTCGACTCATAAGAGCGCTGGGCCACGATCATCTGCACAAACTCGTCCACCACGCTCACGTTGGACTGCTCAAGCATCCCCTGCTGCAGCGATCCGATGCCCTCCGAGCCGCCCGGCGTGCCGATAATCGGATCCCCGGAAGCGGTCGTGGCCAGGTAGATGTTGTTGCCCACGCTGTTCAGCCCGCCCGGGTTGACGAACAGCGCCAGCTGCAGCGCACCCACCTGCGAGGCCTGCGTCTGCCCCGGCTGCACCACGCTCACCGTGCCGTCGGCTCCAATAGTTACGCTGAGCGCGTCCGGCGGAATGGTGACAGCCGGCTGCAGCGCGTTGCCATCCTGGGTCACGACGTTGCCCTGGGCATCGAGGTGAAAGGAGCCCGCCCGCGTATATCCTGTCTGCCCATTCGGCAGCAGAATCTGAAAGAAACCCGCTCCCGACACAGCCAGGTCGAGCGGGCTGCCGGTGGAGTTGAAGTCCCCCTGGGTCTGGATCACTTCCGTGTTCGTCGGTCGCACGCCCAGGCCCACCTGCAGCCCGGCCGCATTGGTCGTCTGCGCGCTCGCCGCCGAGCCGGGTGCAATCACGTTTTGGTAGATCAGGTCAGAGAACTGGACCTGTCGCTGCTGAAACCCCACGGTGCTCGAGTTCGCGAGGTTGTTGGCAATGTTGTCCAGGTTCAGTTGCTGTGCCGTCATCCCGCTGGCTGCTGTATAGAGTGCGCGAAGCATGAGTCATCCTCGTGTGCAAAGCAAAATTAGGTGCTAGACGCGCGCCAGGTCCTGCACGGCGGTCTTGTTCATCTCGGAGTCAAACATGGTCAGGACGTGCCGCATGTTCTCGGCGGAGCGCTGCGCTTCGATCAGCTCGATCACGCCCGTGACCGGGTTCACGTTCGAACCCTCGAGCATGCCCTGCCGCACCTGGGTCCGCGTGGCCGGAAGCACGCTGCTTGCGGGCGCCGTGTAGTTGTTGTTGCCCTGGCTCTGCGGATCGCTGCCGGGGGCAAACTCGACCAGCTTCAGCCGCGCCGCCACCGCACCGTTGCTGGACACGGTGCCGTCGGCGCTGATCGTGATCGCGCCTCCCGCAGGCAGGGCGATCACCCCATGATCGCCCACCACCGCGTCGCCGACTGCCGTGGTCAGCT
>DASWUY010000539.1:0-3286 GCA_036401435.1 Acidobacteriaceae bacterium
CCGGCTCCACGATGTGAAGACGGGCACGCTGATGGCGGAAGCCCGAGACGTCGACTACATCCTGGTCGACAACGAAAAGGAAGCGCTGGCGCTTGAGAACAACCTGATCAAGCAGCGCAAGCCGCGCTTCAACATCCTGCTGCGGGATGACAAAAGCTATCCCTACGTGAAGCTGACGCTGGGGGACCGGCACCCCAAGGTGTTTGTGACGCGGCGGCTGCGCAAGGATGGAGGCGCGTACTACGGGCCCTATTTTCCCGGCAACCTGGCCTACCGGATCGCGGAGCTGATCCATCGCTCGTTCCTGCTGCCGAGCTGCAAGGTGGATCTGAGCCGGTATCATCCCCGGCCATGCCTCCAGTACTACATCAAGCGGTGCCTGGGCCCGTGCGTGGAAGGCCTGACGACGCCAGAGGCCTACAAGGAGGCGGTGCGCGACGCGCAGATGTTCCTGGAGGGGCGCGGCGTAGAGCTGGGCAAGCTGATTGAGGCGCGGATGCAGGACGCAGCGGCCAGGGAGCTCTATGAGCTGGCCGGACGATACCGCGATCAGCTCATTACGGTAGACCAGCTGCAGGAGAAGCAGCGGATTGCCTCTGCCGATGACGATGACGCGGATGTGTTCGGGTACCACTACGAGAAGTGCATGCTGGCGGTGAACCTGTTTCATATTCGCGGGGGAAAGATTGTCGATCGGCGGGAGTTTTTCTGGGAGGATATCCCCCAGTTCGAGCTGGCCAACGAGGATGGCGAAGAGGGTGCGCCGGTGATGGCGGAGTTTGAAGCGCCTGCATTCTTCTCGGCGTTGTTGAAGCAGCTTTACCTGGACCAGCAGTATGTTCCGCGCAGCGTGTATGTTCCAGTGGACTTTGCAGATCGGGTGACGCTTGCGAGCCTCTTGTCCAAGCGGGGGCGACAGGTGGAGCTGGCGGTGCCGCAGCGCGGGGAGAAGCGTTCGCTGCTGGACCTGGCGGGCACAAACGCGAAGCAGAGTTACGACCAGCGTTTCCGGGTGCTGAAGCCGAGCGAGAAGGCGATTGCCGAGTCGCTGCAGGATACGCTGATGCTGCCGGAGCTGCCGACGCGCATCGAGTGCTTTGACATCTCGCACATCCAGGGTGCGGAGACGGTGGCCAGCATGGTGGTGTGGGAGAGCGGTGAAATGAAGAAGAGCGACTACCGCAAATTCCAGATCAGGACGGTGACCGGGGTAGACGACTTCGCCTCGATGCGCGAGGTGGTGGGACGACGGTACCGGCGGGTGCAGGAGGATGGAAAGGCGATGCCCAGCCTCATCCTGATCGACGGGGGCCTGGGGCAGCTGCATGCAGCGGCGGCGGCGCTCGAAGAGCTAGGTCTGACAACGCAGCCACTGGCCTCCATTGCCAAGCGCGAGGAGGTGATCTACCTGCACGGGCAGGAGAGTGAGCCGATCGTGCTGGAGCGCCGGTCGCCGGTGCTGCACTTGGTGCAGCGGGTGCGGGATGAGTCGCATCGCTTTGCAATCAGCTATCACCGCAAGCGGCGGGAGATGCGGGATCGCGACTCCGAGCTGCTGGAGATTGCAGGGGTAGGCGCACGCACGCGGATACGGCTGGTCGAACATTTCGGCAGCGTGCGCAGCGTGCAGCAGGCGGATGTGCAGGCGCTGACAGCGGTGGTGCCGCAGAAGACCGCAGAGCGGATCCATGCCCACTTTCGCGGGAAAGCGGGCGCGGCGTTAGCGGCGAGCCCGTTCCCGATCGTGGGGCAGGACGCGGCGCAGGACGCGGCGCCTGAGCCCGAGCCCGGCAGCTGAGTCGAGCGATTTACCGCTTGCATTGCCGGGGGTGATCTGTAGGCTAGCCGTGTGACGACCACCCAGCTGATTCCGGGGCCTGCGGCTGCAGGGGCCGGCGTGCGGAGAGACGGGTTCCGGCTGCGCGAAGCCCTGTGGCTGGGGCTCTGGTTTGCGTGCGTGAAGGTGGCGCTGCATGTAGCGGGCAACGTGGTCTCGCAGCATGCCGGCTATGGCATCTTTCGCGACGAGATGTACTACCTGATCTGCGGACAGCGCCTGGCGGCGGGGTACGTGGACCAGCCGCCGCTGGTGGCGTTACAGGCGCGGCTGACGCAGATGCTTTTCGGCTTTGACCACATGTGGTCGCTGCGCTTGTTTGCGGCGCTGGCCGGCGGGGCAAAGGTGCTGCTAACCGGGCTGCTGGTGCGGGCGCTGGGGGGTGGGCGCGGCGCGGCGGCGCTGGCCATGTTCGCGGTGCTGACGGTGCCCGTGTATCTCGCCCTGGACAGCTATCTTTCCATGAACTCGTTTGAGCCCGTGTTCTGGATGCTGGTGGTGCTGACGCTGATCGAGCTGGCGCGGCTGCCAGAGCGGAGCGGTGCGGCATGCCGCGCCTGGTGGCTGGTGCTGGGCGTGTGCGCGGGGGTGGGGCTTGAGAACAAGCACACCCTGGTGTTCTACCTGCTGGCGCTGCTGGCGGGGCTGGTGCTGTCGCCGGAACGAAGGCTGCTGCGGTCGCGATGGTGCGCGGCCAGCGTGGGGGTGCTGCTGCTGCTGGCGCTGCCCAACCTGTGGTGGCAGGCGGCGCACCATTTCCCTACCTGGCAGTGGCTCGGCGCCGTGCAGCACAGCGACAAGGACATCAAGCTGCCGCCGCTTGCGATGCTGGGCAGCCAACTGCTGATGCTGGGCCCCCTGCACGCCCTGCTGTGGGTGGCGGGGGCCGGCTGGCTGCTGCGAGCAAAGCGTTTTCTCGGGCTGGGCTACCTGGTGTTCCTGGGCATGATGCTTGCGCTGCACGCCAAGGATTACTACCTGGCGCCGGCCTACCCGGTGCTCTTTGCGGCAGGCGCGGTAGCGTGGGTGCGCTGGGCGGACGAGCGCCCATGGCGGCGGCGGCTGGTGTGGTGCTACGCGGCAGTGCTGCTCGTGGGGGCGTCGGTGCTGCTGCCGTACGCGATCCCGGTGCTGCGGCCGCAGCGCTTCCTGGCCTATGAGCAATGGGTAGGCTTTCGGCCGTCGGATGTGGAGACACATGATCCGACGCCGCTGCCGCAGTTTTTCGCAGACCGCTTTGGCTGGGACGAGTTGGTGCAAGAGGTAAGCGCGATCTACCATGGGCTGCCGGCAGAGGAGCAGGCGCAAACGGGGATCTTCGTGCAGAACTATGGCGAGGCCAGCGCTCTGAATCTCTATGGTCCGCGGCTGGGCCTGCCGGTGGCGATCACCGGGCATCAGAATTACTGGCTCTGGGGGGCGCATGGATACACAGGCAAGGAGATGATC
>DASWUY010000540.1:0-5506 GCA_036401435.1 Acidobacteriaceae bacterium
AACGGCTTTTGCATCCGCAGCGTCTCCTGTACCATCGAAAGAACAGTCACTCCCCGCTACGCGATCGTCCAAGTGGATTGCGCCAGGGGTAGCTGCGGTCTCACACTCAAGGATTGCAGGAAAGGTCACACCCATGGCAAAGCAGGATATCCACCCCAGTTACAGCGAAATTCAGGTCAAGTGCGCGTGCACCAACGTCTTCACCACGCGATCCACCCACAAGGGCGACATCCACGTCGAGATCTGCTCCATGTGCCACCCCTTCTTTACCGGTAAGCAGAAGCTGATTGACACCGCCGGCCGGGTGGAGCGCTTCCGCCGCAAGTATGCGAAGTCGGACGCCGCCGTGGCTGCACAGTAATCCTTGGGCAGACTCCCAGAGGCAAGAGCCCCCGCCGCGTCGGGGGCTTTTGTTGTTGCGGGGCAGCTCTCTTGCCCCGAGCCACGGACCGGCAGCGCAAGTTCCGAGCTAAGTACCTGCGGTCCGCAGTGCGGGTCAGCAGTCCAGCAGCAGCCACGTCCCGAGGAGCAGGCGCCAAGCATGCAGCGCGATCTCTACATGAAGAAGAGCTGGGACAACCCAATACCGCTGGCCAAGCCGATGCCCGCGCACGCCCGCGTCCCAGGTTCGTTCCTCATCGGCGGGGTGCCCGTGGCCCCCGCGACCGTGCTCGCCCCCATGGCCGGCGTCACTGACACGGTTTTTCGCCGCTTCATCCGCAATGCAAGTCTCTTCACCTCCACCGGCCACCAGGCAGCGGGGGTCGACCGCGCCATCACCAACGAGCAGTCCGGGTGCGGCCTGGTCATGACGGAGTTCACCTCCGCCGACGGGCTCTCCCGCATGCGCGAGAGCAAGCGCCGCCGCTACCTGACCTTTTACGAAGACGAGCACCCCATCGCCGCGCAGATCTTCGGCTCCAACCCGGAGACCCTCGCCGAGGCCGCGCACATCATCGAGGACACCGGCTTTGACGTGGTCGACCTGAACCTCGGCTGCCCGGCCAAGCGCGTGGTCGCTTGCAACGGCGGCTCCGGTCTGCTGCGCGACCTGCCGCTGATCGCCCGCATCTTTGAGGCCATCCGCGCCGCCGTGTCCATTCCCTTCACCGTCAAGTTCCGCCTGGGCTGGAATGACAGGAACATCGTCTGCGTCGAACTGGCGCGGCTGGCCCAGGAGTCAGGCCTGAACGCCGTCGCGCTCCATGCCCGCACCCGGGAGGATGGCTACTCAGGCAGCGCCCGCTGGGAGTACATCGCTGCAGTCAAGAACGCGGTCCGCATCCCGGTCATCGGCAATGGAGACATCCGCACGCCAGAGGACGCCTGCGCCGTAGTCGACGCCACCGGCTGTGACGCGGTGATGATCGGCCGCGCCGCCCCGGCAAACCCCTGGATCTTTCGCCAGATCGCGCAGTACACCGCTACCGGCACCTACGAACGACCTACGGAGTTCGATCGCTATCGCATGATCCGGACCTACTTTGAAATGCTGCTGGACGACGCACCCGCCCTGGACATGGGACTCAAGGACGGCCCCCGCGAGGCGCAAGGCAAGATGAAGCAGTTTGCCTCCTGGTTCACGCACGGCGTCGCCGGCGGCGGCGCACTGCGCAAGTCCATCTACGAGGCCAAGACAGGAGTTGCCGTGCTCCAGGCCGTCGAGCACTTCTTCGAGGCCCGGCTGTCTGGCTCGGACGACACGCCCGAGCCGGTGCCCGAGCCGGTGCCACAACAAGGCGCAGACGCCGCCTGGGGCTAGGCTTCCCACCAGCCATCGGCCGCACTAGCCCGCACTCACCCCCGAGAACCGGCGGCTCAGCGAACCATCGCCTTCCCCGTCCCGCCGTGCTTGCGAAAAACCACCCGCAGGCGCTTGCGCCAGCTCTCGTCCAGCGCAATCAGCTTCCACTCAACTTCCGGCGCCATGTGCTTCATCAGCGTGTCAAAGGTCGAGTGCAGCCGCAGCGACGGCACCACGAAGTAGAGGATGGGCGTCGCCGTCGATAGCTCGATGCCGGGGAAGTAGCCGGCGCGCACAAACTCACCGGCCCGATGCAGCGCCCGCACGCGCATCCAGTAGTCCAGCCCCTGGAAGGGCAGGTGCAGGTCCTCGCCCGCCTTCAACTCCAGCACCGCGAGCCGCCCGCTTCGGGTCACCGCCAGCAGGTCCAGCATTCCTCGATCCGCCGAGGCCAGCGCCGGCACCTGGGTGTAGACAGGCTGAGGACGAATCTGTGGCTCCACGTCCGCGATCTCTCGGCGGAGGCGCGCCTCCAGCCACCGCTCCGGCTGCAACCGGTAGAGCGGGTTGCGCATGGACCCCGCTACCTGCCGCCCCTCAAACAGACGGGCCGCCAGCTCGCTGAAGAGGGCGCCGGTCTCCTCATTCAGCGGCGTCTCGTTCGCGCCCGCGCCAAAGCTGACACAGTCCTGCCGTGCGAAGGATCCGGCTGCCAGCCCGTGCTGCACTCGGGCAAACTCCAGCCCATGCAGACGCAGGCTGATCTCGGTCGGGCTGCGCGGCTCCACCTCCGTCAGCGCCCGCGCTTCTTCCCCCAGCAGGCCAAGCACTTGCTCCACCCCGCCGCGGCAGCGGTCCAGCGCCAGATCGGCGCGAAAGGCTGAGGACAGATGCGACTCGAAGTTCCCATCTACCTCGACCGAAACAGCCACCATCTCTTCGTGCTGCTGGTCCAGCTCATACAGCTCCCACTTGGCCACCGCCGGGTTCAGCCAGGCCATGCGCGCACGCACTGTCGCCCCCATGCCGACCGGCACGATCACCTTTACCCCTTCCACCAGCCGACGCCCGCCGCTGCGCTCCCTACAGTGCTCCAGCCATAGCACCGCCACCGTGGCCATGCCGTCTACCGAACTCGGCGTCTCGTCTGCGTTGATCGCCACCACCGCCCATGCCGCCTGCCCGCGCTCCAACAGGCCGCGTACACACGCCGGGCCGAAGCTGTGTTCGAGGTCAGCCGAGGCGTACAGTTCCCCCTGCTTCCAGTCGGTAAAGCAGCGATGGAGCACGCGCTGCAGCAGCTGCAGGTAGCGAGTGCGCACCGCCGCCCGCGCAGAAGGCGTGCGCTGGTCCCGGTCCGCCACCAGGCGGAGCACCTGCGGGCGCGCCTGTCCAAACCGCTGCACCTCGATGCGCAGCGCATCCTTGCGCTCCTCCAGGCTCAGCACCGTCCGCACCAGGTTGCGCTGCTCGGACCATAGCTGGAGCACGCAGCGGCCGCTGCTCGTCTGCACGGAAAAGCGGGTCTGGGCCATCTCAAAGAGCACTGCACCCTCTTCCACCACCGCCGCTTTCGGGTGCAGCGTTAGAAATTCCTCGAGGGCCGCCGCTAGTGCCGCCGGAGCCAGCGGCACCGGAGAGCGGCCACGGTTCGGCCGAGCAGCAGCAACGGTCTGGGCCGGGGAGAGCATCGGCCTTGCTTATCGGCCCAACAGCAGGCGAGGTCCAGCACTTCGCCCGGAGAAGTGTCGCCACGGGCACCAGACCAGTCCTGAAACGGAACGCCTCGCTTACCAGCCCATGCGTTCCCGCAGTGCAAGCACCTGCGCCGTGTGGTGGCGACCATGCCAGCTGTAGAGTGCGCCCATCTGCGCCAGGCTCACCCGCCCGTTCTCGGGATGCGTGTACCCCCGGTCCGTCCAGTCCGCGGAAGAAAGCGACTCGAGCAGCGAGGACCACCGGGCATGCAGCGGAACCAGCAGCGCCAGCGAGGCCTCAACGGGCAAGGTGCACGCATCCCACAGCTCCGCCCAGCGTGCCTCGCGATAGGGCTTGATGACCGGCCACTCCTCAGTCAGAGCCAGTCGCAGCCGCGTGTAGGCGTTGATGTGACTGTCAGCCACATGATGCGCAAGCTGCCGCAGCGTCCACCCGCCCTCGCGATACGGTGTGTCCAACTGAGCCGCCTCGAGCCCCGAGAGCGCCTCTGCCAGGCGCGCGGGCAGCTCGGCGATCGCAGCCAGGGAGGTGCGATCCGGCCCCGGCGTACCGTCCCAGCTGAAATTGCCGATGGGGTAGCGCGGATCAGGAGCACTCGCGGTCAAGGGCTGGGCAGAGTCCATGCGGTCGAGCCTAGCACCCCGCGCGCAGGCCCGGCGCGTGAGCGAGGCTCAGGGAGCCGGAACGAGCACAGCCTGCGTCGCCGGATGCCCGCCGAGCCGGACCGCGAAGTACCGCAGGATCCGCCTCTCGATCAGGAAGTGGACCCCGATCCCCACCAGGCAGGAGAGGCTCACCGCAACCACGCCGAAGACCACCTGCGAAAGACCCGAGCGCAGCGGCGCAAGGTGAACCATGACCGCGTGCAGAAACGCAAAGGTCAGCACCAGGTGCGAAAGGTAGATGCTGTACGAGGCGTCGCCCAGAAGCTGCACCAGCCGGGGCGTATGTCTCGCGATCCAGGGCTCAAACGAGAGCAGCGCATAGGTACCAGCCACCGCAGCAGGCGCCCACACCAGCATGTGCGGCCAGTAGGTATCGTGACTCCAGAAGCACACTGCCCCCACAGCCGCGCATAGCAGCAGCGACGCGGGAACCACCCGGAGGATGCGCCGCGCCATGTAAAGCCGGGCCAGCAGCATGCCGGCTGTGAAGATCAGGAGCCGATAGTTGAACAGGGAGAACGCGCCGACAGCCGGTTCGGGGTGGTAGAGCCCCCACACGGTGAGCCCGACAAAAAGCGGCGTCATCCAGAAAGCGGACCGCCGCAGAAGCAGACACACGGCAAAGCACACATAGAAAAAAGCTTCATAGTTCAGCGTCCAGCCCACGCTGATCACCGGAAAGTAGATTGAGCCCTGCACCTGTCCAAAGCGGTAGGGGATAAAAAGAAGCGAGCAGAGCACTTCCTTTGCCGTCACATGCGGCCCCGCAGCCACATCCCTCACCGCCTGGATCGCGGTAAAGAGCCAGTACATCGGGATGATGCGGACGATCCTGCGACGCAGAAAGATGCGAGCAGCACCAGGCTGCCGGCTGAGCCTCGCTGTAGACAGGATCATCACGAACCCGCTGAGAACAAAGAAAATGTCCACGCCCATGGACCCGAACGCCAGCCGGCTACGATCGACATGCCGCAAAATGACGAAGAGGGCGGCCGCCGCGCGCAGCACCTGGATGGTAAAAACCTCTTTGGAAGAGGTGGGGGCTTCGCTCAAGGTGGCAGCGGGCATAGGTCTGGGCTCCTGGGAACTCTCGACCTGCGTATAGCCGGAAGGATCGGTGAGCAGCTTGGGGGAGTGCGCCTGTCGCCGGACCGGCGAAGGCCTTGCGAGGCATCAAGGCTGTCGGCCCTTGGAACGAAGAGCGAGCGGGGAGCGAGCTCGCACCAAACCTACTTCACAACACGCAAGCGGGCGGCAGGAAGTGACGCAAACCGCAGCCCACAAGGAGTGGAGACAGGCGGGTACGCGCGACTACGTCGCACCCGCCCGAGTGCGTTGAGCGCTCGACTACGCGTGTTGAGGATGGTGATGATGGGGG
>DASWUY010000541.1:0-13959 GCA_036401435.1 Acidobacteriaceae bacterium
TCAGAGAGGGAGGGAGAGGGAGCGATCCAGCCAGCGAGGCTCCAAGCAGGTGACCTTCCAGGGGCTGCACGTTCTCGACCAGAACTTCAGCATTGCTCTGCATGTGCGCTTCCTTCGGTACACGACGACCTTCTGGATTGCTGCTCGCCGCGCTCTTCCGTACCGGAGAAGCGAAGGCCAGTCAGCTAGGCCGTGTGCCGCTTGTCACCACCGCTCTGGCCGGCGCGCCTACCGCGCGATGCAGAAGCAGAAGGAGCAAGCTCTCGGGTCAGCAGTGTTCCGCCTGCCCGACGAAGCGACATAAGTGCATGGTCATGGCCGCAATTTCTCCTCCCAGGTGAAGCTTTCCTAATGCAAGGACCCAAGGGGCGACCTGCGATGGAAGCCGCAAACGCCGCATGCCTCTCCGATGTGCTGACACCCGCTCCAGAGCGGGCCGGAGCGTGTAAGCGGCCTTGCAGCCGGGCGCTGGCCCGCCCCCCCGGGCGCACCGGGGCAGGGAGCAAACCTCAGCAACGGACCCGCAGTAAGGCCGTTGGCTGGTCGTTCGTGCCGCGAGAAAGGTTAGAAATGCCTAACGTCACAGCAGAGGTTACATAAGGGTGGGCAGGTGAAGCCGCTCTGGCCACACGGAGAGCGGGAGCGTGCTGCCAGAGGCGAGGAAGTAGGCCGCCCCGAACGATGCCGTAGGCCTGCACGTCAAGTCTTACCGTGCGTACTCCGCTCGACAACGAACGCACACCTTCAAACGGGGGCGACGTCCCACAACAAAGCTGAGCAGCAGGCGGACAAATCTCTCCGCCTGCTGCCATCGTCGAAGACCCACCGCGGCACTCGTGCGCGTAGCGCAGCACAGCCGCGGGAGACCCCGGTGTCGTCTGAGTGCCTCTTGGAGGGGGGGAGAGCAGGGATCGGCTGCAAGGTTGGGCCACACGCCGCGAGAAGCTATGGCAACGTCAGTCCCTTGCCGCTGCGTCTGCAACGCAGCTCGGATCGACTTACAGGCGTGCCGGCAAGCTGGCGCTTGATGGAGGTTGCATCAAATACCCCTGTTCGCTGCCGGGTCTAGAAATGTGCGAGACACTCTGTGTCTCCAGCGAAGACCGTCGGCTAGTCGCCGACTTCGCCAGCGAAATCAATATCTCCCGCCTGGATCAGCGGACGTTCCGCGGCCAGGATCCAGGAACGCTCCAGCGTGTGCTCCAGCTCGCGCACATTGCCCGGCCAGGAGTGAGCCACCAGGCGGCGCATGGCCTCTGGTGCAAGGATCTTGGCTGGCTCCTTGCGGGCCAGCCGCGCCAGCGCATGATGAGCGAGCAGGGCGATGTCTTGAGGACGGTCCCCCAACGCGGGCGTGCGAATGAGGAAGACGGACAGCCTGTAGTAGAGATCGGCGCGAAAGGTTCCCGCCGCCGCCATCTGCCCAAGCTTGCGATGCGTCGCCGCTACGATCCGTACATCGACGCGCACGGGCTCGTTCTCGCCCACGCGCTGCACTTCGCCACACTCGACAAAGCGCAGCAGCTTGGCCTGCAAAGTCAAAGGAAGCTCGCCGATCTCGTCCAGAAAGAGGGTGCCGCCGTGCGCAGCTTCGACCCGCCCCACACGCCCCTGCACCGCACCGGTAAAGGCGCCGCGTGTGTGCCCGAAGAGTTCCGCTTCGAGCAGGGCCTCGGGAATAGCCGCGCAATTAAGAACCACGAAGGGGCGCGAAGCGCGCGGGCTCAGCCGATGCAGGGCGCGAGCGACCAGCTCCTTGCCTGTACCCGTCGGACCCTCGATGAGGACGGCTGTCTGTCGGGGCGCCACCAGGCGAATCCTGCGGCTTACTTCGAGCATGCGCGAGTCGCTCCCAATCAATTCCGGCAGAGCCTGGACGCGGGTCTCCTCTGGCCTGATATCCCCTTGCTCTTCTTCTCTCCCGCGTGCCTTCCCGCCCTGCGGCCCTGCCTCCGGGCGGCCCTCCGGGGCACCCGCACCACGCCGCGCACCTCCGCCACCTGTCGCGCGGCCGGCCGCCGAATCAGCCACCGATCCAGCTCGGGGGGCAACTCCGGAAGCGGCCAGGATCTCCCCTTCGCTCCGCGCGTTCAGCCATACCGCTTCGTCACTCTGCTGGGCTACGCGCAGTGCGTGTAGCACCTCGTTGCGAAAAGCTCCGCGGGCGGGCGTTGCGCCCACATCGGTGCCGTCGAGGGCTAACACATCCACACCCGCAAAACGCGCCTGCAGCTCGCGCACACATTCGCTTACATCGAGATCCGGCAGCCAGCTGTCGAGCAGCACCACGCCTGCGGCGAGCTCTCCCGGTTCCATCATGGCGAAAAGCTCGGCTCCGCCCGCTGCCTCGTGCACCTGCCACCGCATGCCGGTCAGCAACCTTGCGACCCGCCCGCGAAGCTCGACGTCCGCGCTTGCCAGCACCGCCACCCGGCCGGAGCGGGCAGGAAGAGCCTCCCGGTGTACGCCCGGCATGCCCGGGATCGGTCTTGTTGCTGCCCGCGTCTGTTCCATAGCCGTCATGTGAGCGCTCCTCATGCTGTCCTCGAAATACCGGATCAGGCGCAGTTCATCGCGCAATCAGAATGCCGGTCTTCCGGCACCGGTGTGTGTCCCGCGACCTGCTCCGCTGCCAGGCGCGAGGGCGGCGATATGCGATATCCCCGGCCCCGCACCGTCTCGATCAGGTGCTGCGATCCGCGGTCGCCCAGTTTGCTCCGGAGGTAGTTGATATAGACATCGATGACGTTGGTCTCACAGCTGTTCAACCCCCACACGCGCTGTAGCAAGACATCGCGTGAGACACAGCGGCCCCGCTCCAGCAGCAACTGCTCCAGCAGCGCATACTCGCGGTTGGTGAGCGATATCCTTCGCCCGCCGCGTTCCACCACGCGCTCCATGCGGCGCATGACCAGGTCCGCCACCTGGACGACCTGGTCCGCCGGCCGAGCGGCGCGGCGCAGCAGCACGCGACACCGGGCCCGCAGCTCCTGCAAGGAGAAGGGCTTGAACATGCACTCGTCTGCGCCCATATCCAGGCAACGCAACCGCGTCTCAAGCTCGTTCTGTCCGGTAAGCACCAGGACCGGAAAGGTGGATCCGCTCTCGCGCACCCGGCGCAGCACCTCGGTCCCGTCGCAACCCGGCAGCCCCAGGTCGAGAATGGCCAGGTCAGGAGCATCGGCACAGAGACTCTCGAGTGCCGCATGGCCGTCCCCGACTACCTGCACGCCATAGCCTTCAGACTCAAGGCCGCGCCGCAGGAAACCTCCTAGTGCCACATCGTCTTCCGCGATTAACAAGCGCATCCGGTTCATCCCCCACATCCACCTTGGAGCCTCCCTCTCCTCTCCACAAGCGCCATCATGAGGCTCCTCTAACCCCCTCCCTGCTTTGGGACCCTCCCTCCCGCCCTGTCCCACATCAGGAAAGACCGTCCCCGGCCATCAAGCTCTGTCTTGACTGCCCGGCGCTTCCGTGACTCCCCTTACCCCCGCCCCCAGGAGCCCATGTACCAGTACCTCCTACGCATTCCCCGGGGGGTGAGATTCTTCTCATCGTTCGCCTTTTCTTCTCTATAATCGCTGCATGGCTGTCACGCGCAGGCAAAAAGAGGTTCTTGATTTCATCTCCGGGTTCGTCGAGCGTCACGGGTACTCGCCCTCCTTTGAAGAGATCGCACGGGGACTGGACCTGAAATCGCTGGCGACGGTGCACAAGCACATCACCAATCTGCAGAACAAGGGCGCCTTGCAGCGCGGTCATAATCGCAGCCGCTCGATCGACGTTCTGCCCCCACGGTCTCGGGCACGCAGCGCAGAGCGCCTGCCGCTCATGGGCCGCATCGTGGCTGGTCTGCCGGTTGAGGCGGTAGAAACGCCGGAGACGATCTCGCTTTCCGATATCGTCGGGAATCGGGAGGTCTTCGCGCTCGAGGTGCGTGGCGACAGCATGCGCGACGAACACATCGTGAACGGGGACTACGTGCTGGTCGAGCGCACGCGTACGGCCCGCGAGGGCGAGATTATCGTGGCGTTGGTCAAGGGTTCAGAGACCACCCTGAAGCGCTTCTACCTTGAGGGAGCGATGGTGCGCCTGCAGCCGTCCAACGCCGAGATGGACCCGATCTACGTGCCGGCGCAACAGGTCGAGGTGCAGGGCCGGGTACTAGGGGTGCTGCGTCGCTATTCCTGATCGCGGCCAAGCCGCACGAAAGAGTGCAGACCAACAAAAAAGGCCCACTCGGATCGAGTGGGCCTTCTTGCTGCAGCGTAGCTCCTGCCGCGTCTAGATACTTGCTGCCGCAGAGGGAGCAGTTCCCTGCTCGACCACCCGGCTGACACTGCGCGCGATCGTGTCCTTCGGAACGTAGCCGACGATCTGGTCAGCAACCTTGCCGCCTTTGAACAGCAGCAAGGCGGGGATGCCGCGGATGCTGTAACGCATCGGCGTGGCAGAGTTCCTGACCACATCCATCTTCACCACCTTCAGCTTGCCGCTGAACTCAGCCGCTACTTCGTCCACAATCGGAGCCAGTGCCTTGCAAGGTCCGCACCAGGCCGCCCAGAAATCGACCAGAACCGGCTGCTCCGATTGAAGGACCTCACGCTCAAAATTCGCGTCGTTTACCTCAGACACCGCATGTCCCGCCATAGATTCTCCCCCTCGTCTCTTGCTCTACCGTCGATTGGATGCGCCGACACCCCCACAGGTCGCAGGCAGCCGATCCGGCGCTCCACAGCAAGCAGGCACCCAGCCTAAGGGTCGAGCCATCATGGCGCCTGGCTACAGAGACTAAAACGCCCGCGCTATCCAAGCCGCGGGCGCTAGAGCAGCCCTCCCCCAGAGCTGCCCACGACGCGAAGGTAGGAGTTTCCGACCGCCAAGTAAAGAAAACCTTGGTAACGTCAAGTCATTCAAGCGGAAGAAAGGCAACCATGCGCCCAGCCCGTACGCCGGCCTGGCCACTGCCGCACCAGTCAGAACACCTGCAGGGTTGCGCCTCCGGTGGCCAGTCCGCATACCAAAACCATGGCCCGTGCGGCACTGCTCGCCAACCGCTCCTCGACCAGGAGCCGGGCGCGTTCGAGCGTGCTGCTGCTCTCGACCAGCAGCAGCACGGACGGGCCCGCGCCGCTTAGCGTGACACTCAGAACCCCCCCTTGGCCGGACAGCGGCATGAGCAGGGCCAGCAGCGGGCAGACAGCGGCGCGATAGGGTTGATGCAAGCCGTCCCCCGTAGCGGTGGCCAGCAGGTCGCCGCGTCCAGCGGCAAATGCGGCGGTCAGCAGTGCCACCCGCTGCAGGTTGCTGACCACTGTGTGCCGCGGGTAGTGCTCCGGGAGCACGGCGCGAGAGGCACTGGTGGCGAGCGGCTCCTCTGGCAGCACCAGCAGCGCCTGCCAGGAGCGGGGCGGTGCGATGGAGAGCGCAGCGACTCTGCCAGCCTGACCATGCGGCGGCGCGCCGGAGACCGGCAACCCGCCTGGTCGGGAGTCCACTCCTTCAGACACGTTCCAGGCAGAGACCACAAAGCCGCCCAGCCAGCAGGCTGCTGCATTGTCCGGATGCCCTTCGAGGCGCACCGCCTCCTCCAGAACCCGCTCCTTACTCCAACTCAAGCCGCCGAAGTGCGAGGCCAGAGCGACTGCGGCGAGCCGCGATGCTGCGGAGGAGCCGCAACCCATCCCCAGCGGTATCCCGTTCTCCATCTTCAAAGCCAGATGCGGCGCTTCCCTGCCCGTGTGCCTGCGCACCGTCTCTTCGTAGGTGGTAAGCAGAAGGTTCCCTTCGACGCGCGAGCAGAGAGCGGTGTCCCGTCCACTCGCCTCAATCGAGTATCTGGCCAGCCCTCCCGCATCGACCGGCGCTGGCCTCGCCTCTATCTCAAGGTAGAGATCAAGCGCGAGCGCGACGGTATCGAACCCCGGGCCCAGATTGGCCGAAGTAGCGGGAAGCCTGAGTCGAAGGGGACGTGGCGCTTCTCCTCCGGCAGAGGAACTCACTGCCCTGCCTCGACCGCGATCGCTGCCGGCTCCCCGGCCCTGTTTCCGCGCTCCAGCTGCTGCTGGAAGAGCTCCAGTGCCCCAAGCACCTCTCCCGCGTCGGCATTCAGCAGTACCGTGTCGCGCTGTGTGGCCGCGATAGCCTGTGCGAGTGCGCCCTGTTCCCCTGCCCCCAGCAATTGCCCGCGATGGTACTGGATGGTGTACTCCGAGTCCTTGAGGGTGTGCCCGGTGAGGAAGAGCACGACCGTCTGGTCGCGCGTGACCGCACCCCTGGCAAGGAGCTTCTTCAGACCGGCGAGCGTGACGGCCGACGCGGGCTCGCACCCAATGCCCTCCGCCCCGATCTCCGCCTTGGCCAGGGCGATCTCCGCCTCACTCACCTGCTCGCAGCAGCCACCTGTTGTCTCAAGGATGCGAAGCGCCTTTCGCCAGGAAGCAGGATTGCCGATGCGAATGGCGCTGGCCCGCGTCTCGGCGGCGACCGGCGTCAACTCGTCTGCGCCGTCAGCGATCATCTGGTAGAGCGGGTTTGCGCCCTCAGCCTGGATGACAGAGATCCTCGGCACTCGCTCGGTCAAGCCCAGCGCCCGCAGTTCCACGAAGCCCTTGCCCAAGGCCGAGCAGTTCGCCAGATTGCCACCCGGCACGATCAAGTGGTCAGGCACCGCCCAGTCCATCGCCTCGGCGATCTCGAATGCGGGCGTCTTCTGCCCCTCGAGACGGTAAGGATTGACGGAATTCAACAGGAAGACCGGCGCCCGCCGCACCACTTCGCCCAGCGTGCGCACGCAGCCATCAAAGTCTGTCCGCATCTGCAGGGTCAGGGCGCCATAGTCCATGGACTGCGAGAGCTTGCCCCAGGCAATCTTGCCCTCCGGAATTAGGACCAGCGAACGCATACCAGCCCGGGCCGCATAGGCCGCCATCGCTGCCGAAGTATTCCCGGTCGAGGCGCAGGCCACCCATTCGAAGCCCTGCTCGTGCGCAACCGAAAGGGCCGAGGTCATCCCCGTGTCCTTGAAGGAGCCCGTTGGATTCAGCCCCTGGTGCTTAGCAAAGAGGGCGGGCAGCCCCAGCGCGCGTGCCGTGCGCAGGAGAGGATACAGCGGCGTATTCCCTTCGCGCAGGGTGACGATGCTCGCTTCATCAGTGACGATTGGTAGCAGTTCCCGGAAACGCCAGACACCGCTCTGGTCGATCGCGTCTCGCGAGGTGCGTCGTGCACTCCACTGCGTCTTGAGGCTTTCCAGGGGTGCAGCCCGGGCGTCCCCCGGCGGCACCGCCGCTCTTGCCCCGCTTAACAAGTCGCCCAGCCCGGGGTATTCCACCTCGAACAGGTGGCCGCAGTCTTCGCAGCGCAGGTCGCCCGCAAGCCGGTCCCCCGCAATCACGCGCGCACAGTGCATGCAACGAAGCTGGTGTGCTCTCTTCTCCATCAGTACCCCTAGCCTAGCATTTGAGGTTGCGGCCTCCAGGCACCGAAGTGCGCCGGCTCGGCGCGCTGAGGGCGCAGCGAAGCAGGAGCAGCTTCGGCGCGCAAGGAAGGCTCATCGCTATCGCCCCGCCCGGAAGTCGCATGAAAGCGGCACGGGAAGCTGCAAAAGTCGTATACTTCGCACGAAGCCGAATCCAGGACGACGTAGCAGGACGTGCAGTCCGAGCGAAGGAACCCGATGGCAGCTCTGCTCTCCCCGCGCCAGGCCGCTCTGCGCCTTGGCATCTCCTACCCCACAATGAAGCAGTGGCTCTACCGCGGCAAGGTCGAGGCCGCGAAGACACCGGGCGGCCACTACCGTATCCCGGAGTCGGAGCTGGACCGCTTCCTGCACAAGGCGGCCAGCACCGAGACGCCCAAGCGCCAGATGCTGCGATCGGTCAGCGGTCGCAACCAGCTGGTGGGGCGCATCGTAGAGCTTCGATTTGACGGGCTGCTGGCGCAGGTGAAGCTCTCGATCGGCGGACAGACGCTGACCTCCATCATCACCGCCGAGGCCGCTCGCGAGATGCAGCTCGCGGTTGGGGAAACGGCTGCAGCGTTGATCAAGTCGACTGAAGTCATGGTCCTTCGCGTCTGAGGGCAGGCGGGATGCGGCGGTTTTGCAGACCTTTGTCGCACCGCCGGACGGGGCAAGAACCGAGGAGCGAATAAGCAGAAGATGAGCAACCAGGGCCGGCCGGAAAACAAGGCGCAAAGCACTTACGAGCTCCACCTTTCGCCCACCCGCCGCGGGCTGCTGCAGTTCATGATCCTCGCTGCTGCCTTGGGGTCAGGGCCGCCCGCAGCCCTCGCAGCCGAGCCCTTGCGCATTGCCGCCGCCGCAGACCTCCAGCCCGTGCTGCCGTCCATCCTGGCAGACTTCAGCCGGCAGACCGGCATCGCTGCCGAGGCCTCCTACCAGTCCTCCGCCACCCTGACGCTGCAGATCGAGAATGGCGCGGGCTTTGACCTCTTCCTCTCGGCCGATACCTCGTTCCCGCAGCGCCTGATTGCCGCCGGCCTCGCCCAGCAGCAGGCACCGGTGATCTATGCCCAGGGCACGCTGGTTCTCTGGGCTCGTAAGGATGCGCCTCTGCTTGCCTCGCGCCCCATCTCGCTCGAGTGTCTGCACTCGCCGGCGCTACACACCCTCGCGATCGCCAACCCCGAACACGCTCCCTACGGCCGCGCCGCGCGCGCTGCGCTCACCTCGCTTGGGCTGCTGCCTGCGCTCACCCCCAAGCTGGTTACCGCAGAGAACATCGCCCAGGCCGCACAGTTCGCAAGCACCGGCAATGCCGACGCGGGCCTGATCTCTCTCACCTCTGCTATCGCGCTTGGCACCCAGGGCGTCTACGTGGCCGTGCCCGCCAGCGCTTACCCCCCCATCCTGCAGGGCGCCGTCCTCCTGAAGCGGGCTGCGCCGTCTGCTCGCAGGTTCCTCGACTACCTAGCCACCCCTGCCGTGCGGCAGACACTGGCGAAGCGAGGGCTCGCCGTCCCGTCTTCCCCATAGTGGTCGCGCTTATTACGATCGCTGGACCGGCAGCAGCGACCCTCCGGCTGCCCGCCTGGCAGGTCGATGGGCAGGCCCTTGCGCTCACCCTCGAACTGGCAGCGGTGACGACCGTGATCCTGATCGTCATCGCTGTGCCGCTTGCGGCCTTTCTCATCTTCGGGCACGCCCGCCTGCGGCCCATCCTTGAAGCCGCGGCAATGCTGCCGCTCGTGCTCCCCCCCACGGTGCTGGGGTTCTACCTGCTCGTGCTGCTGGGGCCGCATACCTCTGTGGGCCGCGCGCTCATTCACCTGCTAGGCCACCCATTGGCCTTTTCCTTCGCCGGCCTCGTGGTTGGCTCGGTGCTCTACAGTCTGCCCTTTGCGCTGCAGCCCCTTACGTCGGGTTTTGCGCAGCTTCCTGTACAGCTTCTGGAGACCTCAACCCTGCTGGGCGCCGGGCCGCTGCGTACCCTGCGTCGGGTCGTGCTCCCCCTGGCGCAGCGTTCCCTTCTTGCCTCGGCGGTGCTCAGCTTCACCCACACGGTGGGTGAGTTTGGCGTCGTGCTCATGCTGGGAGGGGACATTCCAGGGCGCACGCGCACTCTTTCGATCGCTTTGCTGGACCAGGTGCAGGACGGACGCTTCACGGCCGCGAATCAAACGGCGCTCCTGCTGCTGGCAGGATCCGCGCTGGTGCTGGTGCTCGTCTACCTGGTTCCGCGGGGCGGCGCCTTCCGCGCCTCCCGCTTGCAGGCGCCCTCAGGGCTCCGCTCTCCGGACCTGACATCGCCGGAGCAGGAAAAGCGCCAGCATGCCTGAGCTCCTGCCTGTTCCCGGCGGCAACAGCCTGCGCGACGCCCAGCGGTCGGGCGATCCAGAGGCGCCGTGCCTCTTAACGGCGCGGCTGCGCTACACGATTGGTGAGCTGTCCTTGGCGGTCGACTTCTCCCTCCGCACGCGGCACGCGGTGCTCTTTGGCGCGTCCGGGGCAGGCAAGAGCACAGTGCTGCGGCTGCTGGCCGGCTTGCAGCAGCCAGACAGCGGATGCATCTCCTCCGCGGGCCGCTTGCTGACCGATACGGCTGCGCGCATCTCGGTCCCTCCCGGTCGCCGCGGTATCGGCTACCTGACCCAGGACCCAGCTCTCTTCCCCCATCTTACCGTCGAAGAAAACGTCGCCTACGGGTTGCACACGCTCCCGCGACACGATCGACGCACCAGGCTTGCTGCCCTGCTTGACTCGTTCTCGCTCGAGGACCTGCGCTTGCGTCTACCGGTGCGTCTTTCCGGTGGCGAGCGACAGCGCGTCGCGCTGGCCCGTGCGCTGGCGCCGCGTCCATCGCTGCTGCTCCTCGATGAGCCTTTCGTCGCGTTGGACGCGGAGAGGCGCGAGGAGACCGCCGCCGCGCTCGAGCATCACCTTGAGGTCTCACAGGCGATGGTGCTCTCGGTCTCGCACGATGTCGCCGAGGTGTATGCCAAGGCGAGCGCCACTCCGCTTCACGTCCTGCTGCTTGAGCATGGCCGCATCGCCTCGGAGGGAGACGCAGCCACGGTTTTGGCCCACCATCGGGAGCGACTCCTGCGGCAACTGGGTGCTTCGCTCGATGCTGCACCAGCTCGAGCTCTGGGCCGCTGAGAGGAATTCACTCCAGCCAAACCGGCTCGGCTTCCAGGCGAACGTTGAACTGCTCTTCCACCCCGGCGATGATCTCGTCCCTGAGCCGGAGGATGTCCGCCGCGAGCGCGTCTCCGCGGTTGATCAAGGCGAGGGTGTGCCTGCTGGAGATGCCGGCACGCCCCCGGATCAGGCCTCGGTGAAAGCCGGCCTTCTCGAGCAGCCAAGCTGCAGGCAGTTTGACTCGCGCCCGGCCCGTGTCGTCTGCCGGAGCCGGGTAGTGCGGCACCGGCGCTGGCGAGAAGCCAGCGGCGATGCGCTCATACACACCCATGGCGACGATGGGGTTCTTAAAAAAACTCCCTGCGCTTCGACTATCTGGGTCTGACGGCGAAATCACCATGCCCTTGCTCTTGCGGATCACCCTGACCGCTCGGCTTGTTGCGCCCAATGTGCAAGATAGGTTGTGCTCCTTGAAGTAACGGATGAGGTCTTCGTACTCGATCGAGGGCGCCCGCCCCTGTTCAAGGGAAAAGTCGACGCGGCAGACCAGGAACCTGCCGGCGTCGAAGCTGTTGAAGCGGCTGCGTCGATAGGAGAAGCCGCACTGCTCTGGCGCAAGATCAACGAAGTCACTCTGCATCTGGTCAAAAGCCCGTACCATGTGGATGGTCTGCGCCACCTCCTGCCCGTAGGCGCCGACATTCTGTACCGGCGTGCCCCCGGCTGTGCCCGGGATGCCGGCCAGGCACTCGATGCCTCCGCAATCCTTCGCCACCGCATGGTCGACAAACGCGTCCCAGTCCTCGCCCGCGGCGACGCTGAAGATCAGGCTGCTCCCGCGCCGCTCCTCCTCTATCCCCGCAAGAGCGATACGGAGCACCACCCCGCGGTAGCCCTGGTCAGAGACCAGCAGGTTGCTGCCGCCGCCCAGGGCAAACAGCGGCAATCCGGCCTCGCGGGCAAAGGCCGCCGCCTCAACCAGATCGCCTTCCGATCGCGCCTCGGCAAACCACCGCGCAGGACCACCGATGCCGAAGGTGGTATAGGGAGCCAGTGGTACATTCTCTTGAAATTCCATCGCTGCACCCTTAAGGTACATGCCGCCTCCCCCCGAGTGGTAGCGGCCAGCGCAGAGAACTCTTACAATGGGATTACTGCAGGTTTTTCGAACCCTCAGAGGAGAGATACATGTACCCAGAGGTAATGGTCATCCCCATGCGCGAAGAGCTGACGCGGGTCGGCATCAAGGAAGCCCGGACGGCAGAAGAAGTAGACGCGGCGCTTGCGGAGCCCGGGACAACGATGGTCGTGGTCAATTCGATATGCGGGTGCGCAGCCGGCAAGATGCGCCCCGGCGTTCGTCTCGCGCTGGCCAACGCAGTCAAGCCCGACCAGTCCATCACTGTCTTCGCAGGGCAGGACCGTGACGCAACAGAGAAGGCGCGCGGCTACTTCGGAGGCAATCCTCCCACGTCGCCGGCCATCGCCATCCTGCGGGACGGCAAGCTGGTCTACCTGATGCAGCGGTATGCAATTGAAGCTAACACCGCCCAGGCCATTGGCGGCGAACTGACTCGTGCATTCAACGAGTTCTGCGTCACTGCCACCGCCTGAACCTCTCTACCCGCTGTTGATCTTCTGGCCAAGCCCGGCTCCCTGTGCGCCGGGCTTTGTCGTCTCTGCGCGAAGCACGTTACAGGCCATACCTCCCTCGTCACAGTTCCTTTAGTGCTCTGAAGGAATGCTTCACGCGAGCCGATAGAAGGGGGAGCAGAGGCTCTCTCCCGGCATGCCACGACTTCCCGCGAGTCCGAAGACAAGAGCCTATCTGGGCCTGGTGGGAGCGGTTGGGCTCTCGCATGTGCTCGTCCTAGCCTTTTGTTCCAGTCCGGCGGTGGTATCGAACTCCGTGCAGCTCCTGGCTGCCGTGCTGGCGCTGGCGCTCTGTTGCCGGCGCTCCAGGCAGTCCCCTGATGCCTACTTCCGCGCCGCCTGGCTGAAACTGGGGGTCGCCTTCTGCCTTTGGGGCATGGCCCAGGGCTACTACCTGGCCTCCATCCTCCTTGTGCATCACGGGCCGCCCTTCCCCTCTCCCGCCGACTTCCTGTGGCTGCTCTTCGCACTCCCCATGCTCATGGTCATCGTCAGCCGGCGAGGCCGGGCCGCACGGTGGGAGTGGGTGCAGTGGCTGGATACGGCGCAGGCCTGCACCTTCTTCCTTCTGCTCTTCGCTCTCGTCTTCGGTCCTGCTTCCCGCTTCTCGGTGACCGAGGCATATGACGTGCAGAGCGTGGCGCTAATGCTCGCCTGCCTCCTGCGCTACTCCAGCACGCCGGTTGGGCCCGAGCGCGTCTTCTTCCGCAACCTCGGCGCCTACCTGCTGGTCTACGGCGTGTTTTCAACCCTCGGCAACCGGCTGGTAGAGCGCGGAATGCCCTTGGGCAGCTGGGGCGACCTCTGCTGGAGCACGCCCCTGCTCTCTCTCTGTCTTCTCATCCTGCTGACGCCCCCCTCTGAGACGGTGCCGGCGCCGCTGCCCCGGTCCATCAAGCCCAAGGCATGGCTACCCAGTCATGTGCACGGGCTCAGCGCGCTGGCTCTGTGCCTGATGTCGGTCTTCGCAGCGGTGGCTCTCCACGTCTCGCGTCCCGTCACCAGCATGGTTGCCCTGGCCCTTGCGCTCATCCTCTTCGCCGTTCGTACCAGCGCCCGTGAGTCCCAGCTGCACTACACCCATGACACCCTGCAGCACTCCGTGCTGCACGACGCGCTCACCGGCCTCGCCAACCGCACCTGTCTGCGCGCGGAGCTCGCCCGGGCTCTGAGCGATGGCGCGCAATCGGGCCGCGATGCCGCACTCCTGTTCATTGACCTCGATCGCTTCAAGACCATCAACGACGGCCTGGGCCATGCCTTTGGGGACCGGCTCCTGATCGAGGTAGCCGCCATTCTCGCCTCGCTCGTCCGGCCCGAAGACCTGGTGGTTCGTTTGGGCGGAGACGAGTTCGTCATCATGATGGAGCACGCGGATCGGGAGCTGGCCGAACAGATGTCCCGGAAAGTGGTCGAGAGACTGCGCGAGCCGCTGCAGTTGGAGGGCCGGCTGCTTCACATCACGGCCAGCGTCGGCGTGGTCCTGGGGAGCCCCGGCATGCAGCCCTACGACCTGCTCCGCGATGCGGACTGCGCGATGTACGTGGCCAAGAACGGGGGCAAGAACCAGGCGCAAGTCTTCGAGCAATCCATGGCCCAGAGAGCGCGGGAAGAGTTGCGCCTGGAGACAGACCTGCGCGAGGCCCTGGAAGCGGACGACCTGACCGTCGCCTACCAGCCCATCTATTCGCTGGAGCGGC
>DASWUY010000542.1:0-4901 GCA_036401435.1 Acidobacteriaceae bacterium
CCAGGATTCCGAGGGCGATAAAGGCGGCTCCAAGCACTCTTCCCATAGTTTGAAATGCAGCGTGCGCTGGGCGATTATATTCCCACATTCTGTCTAGGAACGTTCCAGGAAAGAGCAGCGCGGTTCCGACGGCGATGGCGATGCCAGTCGCTATCCACAGGAAGGTGGCCACGGCGGTGATGGATACCGGTCTGCTCACATGCATCCTTTCAGCGCACCGTGAACTCCAGGGTCCGCGGCGCGACGGCATCCTACCAGATTGTCCCATCTCCTTTGCTCGGTCAAGATAAGCCGGCTTGTCGGAAGCCAAACTTAGCCTGGAGGCCGGTACTTGGACCCCCACCCCGGCGCAGGCGATACTGGAGCGTGCCCCGCAACCCCCAGCCCGCGAGGCTGCCCACCCTCAACGAGTTTTTTGCGCCCGGCGGCATCCTCGCCAACTCACCGCTGCCCTATGAGTTCCGTCGCGGGCAGCTTGAGATGGCGCAGGCGGTCGAGCGCGCGCTGACGGAAAAGCGCCACCTGATCACCGAAGCCGGCACCGGTACAGGCAAGACGCTCGCCTACCTTCTCCCTGCGCTCCGCACCGGGCGTCGCGTCATTATTTCGACAGGCACCAAGAACCTGCAGGAGCAGCTCTACTTCAAGGACATCCCCTTTCTCGAATCGCTGCTGGGGTCCCTGCGCGTCTGCTACATGAAAGGCCGCGCTAACTATCTCTGCCGCAGGAAGCTCTACGCCCTGGGCGCAGAGCCGATCCTCACCGGCCTTGAGGAGATTGAGCAGTACCAGGCCATCGCCCAGTGGGAAAAGACCACCGAAACGGGCGACCGGGTCGAGATCGATCGCCTGCCCGAGCAGAGCCCGCTCTGGACCAAGCTCGACGCCCGATCCGAGACCTGCCTGGGCCAGACCTGTCCGGACTTCGAGCGCTGCTTCATCACGGAGATGCGGCGCAAGGCTGCCGAGTCCGACATCATCATCGTCAACCACCACCTCTTCTTCGCCGACCTTGCGATCAAGCAGCAGGCTGCCAACGCGCCCGACGCCGGCGTCCTGCCCGAGACAGATGCGGTGATCTTCGACGAGGCACATGAGCTTGAAGACGTAGCCTCAAGCTACTTCGGGATCACGCTTTCCAACGTCCGCTTTGAGGAGCTTGCCAGAGATCTCGAGACCATGCTGCGAGCCAAGCATGCCTACAGCTCCTCGCTCAAGTCTACGGGCGAGATGCTCCGGGACCGTGCCCGCATGTTTTTCGGAGCCCTGCCACTCAGCGGAGAAGCGCGTGCGCAGTTTTCCAGGCGGGAAGAGTTCCTCGAGGAACAGGGGGAGCTCTACCTTGGGCTGCTGAACGCGCTGCACCGGCTGGAGGGCGAGCTGGACCGGGTGCGTAACGTTGAAGAAGGACCTGGACTCAAGCGGCGTGCTGCCGATCTCCACGAACAGCTCAAGTTCCTGATGGAGGCGGACGACCGCAACACGGTCTTCTGGATGGAGCGCCGAGGCGGAAGCCGGGGCCGCGAAGGGATGTACAACACCTACCTGCAGGCCACGCCGATCGATGTGTCCAGCCTGCTCGCGGAGGTTCTCTTCGACACCTGCCCCACCGTTGTGCTGACCTCCGCTACCCTCACGGTGGAGGGTGGTTTCGAGCACATCCGCAAGCGGCTGGGCCTGGCAACCGACCAGGGGGAGAGTGGGCGCGATACGCGCGAGCTGGTCGTACCCAGCCACTTTCGCTATGCGCAGCAGGCGCTGCTTTACCTGCCGCCGGAGATGCCGGATCCCCGCGAGCCCGGCTTCCAGGACGCCGCTGTCAAGACCATCCGGCGGGTGCTGGACATCACCCAGGGGCGGGCCTTCTGTCTCTTTACGAGCTATGCCCAGATGCGCGAGATCCACGACCGCATGCTTGCCGAGGTTGGCTGGCCGCTCCTGCTGCAGGGCAGCGCGCCGAGACAGGCGCTGCTTGAAGAATTCCGTATGACGCCCAACGCGGTGCTCTTCGGCACCTCCAGCTTCTGGCAGGGAGTCGATGTGCAAGGGGAGGCGCTAAGCTGTGTGATCGTGGACCGGCTGCCCTTCGCGGTGCCCACCGACCCGGTGGTGCAGGCGCGGATGCGCGCCATTACCGATGTAGGGGGCAAGCCTTTCTTTGAGTATCAGGTGCCCTCTGCCGTCATCACGCTGAAGCAGGGCTTTGGGAGGCTCATTCGCTCGCTTGAGGATCGCGGGCTGCTGGTGATGCTGGATCCGCGACTGGACCGCCAACGGTACGGCAAGATCTTCCTTAGCAGCCTGCCCCCCTACCGGATCACCCGTGACATTGCCGAGGTGGACAGCTTCTTCTCCGCCGGCAAGGTGAAGCCGTAGACCGCTTGCGGGCCCGGCGGGCGCCGGCCGAGTCACGCTAGACTCGAAGCAGGAGAAGCGCGGGCAATGGCACGCAACCTCTACATCCTCGGGGCTACCCTGATCCTGCTCTCGGCTGCTTCGTGCGGCATGGCGCTGGCTCCACCGCATCCGGGGCTACCGAGCGAGGCTCCCACGTGGAAGACCATCGGCCTGTTCCTTCTACTCGGCGGTCTAGCCATTTCGCTGCTCGGCACCCTGACGGCACTCTTTGAGCAGGTGGACCGCCGCGCCCAGTTGAACAGGATGCGCAGCCGGCGCGGCCAGGCTCCTCCGAGACGCGGGGTGCTCTAGAATCCAGTAAGCGCCTTCAGCTGCCGGCGAGAGAACTGCGGAAAGGGAAGTGCAGGAAACGCCATGTACGAGGTCACTGTCGACGCGAACTTCTCCTCAGGCCACTACCTCCGCGAGTACCACGGCAAGTGCGAGAACCCCCATGGGCACAACTACAAGGTCCGAGTGACCCTGCGTGGCGAAACGCTTGACCCGAGCGGCCTGCTGCTTGACTTCAAGGAACTGAAGCAGATCCTGCGCCCGGTCGTGGCCTATCTCGACCACCAGATGATCAACGATCTGGAGCCTTTTACGACGCTCAATCCCTCGGCGGAGAACCTGGCGCGCTACTTCTTTGACCGCACCAGCGAGCACGTGGGTGAGCTGACCGGGGGGCGGGTCGAGGTGAAACAGTGCACCGTGTATGAGACGGAGACCTCGGCCGCAACCTACTCTTTGTAGGCCAGCGCTCTTGGGGCAGGGGGCTCGCCTGGACGGCTGAACTGCGAGGCCTACTTGCTGGTCTCGACAGACTTGACGTACTTGTCGAGCGGCACCTCAAAGGCGAAGAGGTCTTTGCCGTCCGCATCCTGAACGCGGCGCACCAGCAGCTTGGCTCCCTGCAGCGGCTCCTTGCCGAGGCCCTCCATGTCGTAGAAGAGGAAGCCGGCGCGGGTGGTATGCGGCTCGACCGCGAGTGCGGCGTACTGGTGCTCGTTGAAGTCCTGCTCGATCTTCTTATCGCTTGCGCTGCCCCCGGTGTGGAGGGTTACGGGACCTACGGGGATACTCTTGCCAAGCCGATCCTTGGTCGTCACTCGGCGTTCCACATCCTCGGGCTCGGCTGCCTGCACGCGATTGCCATCTGCGGGCAAGAAGTGGATACGCACCTGGTTGAGCGAGATGGGACGATCGCCATCGTTGGTCACGATGACGCGGATGGGCAGGATGTTGTACTTGAGGTAGTTCACGCGGAAGGCACTCACCTTCGCCGGCGTGTCATAGGGGTCGGCGGCGATGGTCAGGTGTTCCGCGGGGTGAGCGTCAACGGCCGGATAAGCAGACGCTTGCTGCGCTGCGGGCATCGCGTGCTCGGCTCTGGCTGCGCAGGCTGCCAGAGTGAGCAGGGCCAGCACCAGGGTGACCCGTGGCCAGGATGGCATACAGGGCCGCATTTGCAATGGCTCTGGGGCAGTGAAGGCGCCGCGCCGACCCAGCAGCCGTGGTTTCGTGGATCGAGTCGACACCGTTATCATCTGCGCTATAGACATCGTGAGAGTGGAAACCGTGAGCCGTGTGTTGCTCGTCCTTTATAGCGCACTGATGGCGCTGGTGCTGGTGCTGACGGCACCCTGGTGGCTGTGGCAGATGGGGCGCACCGGCAAGTATCGCGAGGGCATGCGCGAGCGGCTGGGGCAGGTGCCGGCGCGCCTGGCGCGTCCGGCGTCGGGCTGCGTCTGGATACACGCGGTTTCGGTAGGCGAAGTGCTGGCCGCCAGCCGACTCATCGAGGAGCTTGACCGGGCGCTTGAGGCCGGGCTGAACACGGCGCCTGCTGCGCGGCCTGCTGTCTATCTCTCAACCACTACCCGGACCGGCCAGGCGCTGGCCCGCGAGCGCTTCGGCAGCAACCGCGTCTTCTATTTCCCGCTGGACTTCGCCTTCTCCATGCGGGCGTGGCTCGGCTCTCTGCGGCCCTCTGTGGTGGTGCTGGTGGAGAGCGAGTTCTGGCCTCGCATGCTGACCGAGTGTCATGAGGCAGCAGTGCCGGTGGCGGTGGTCAATGCGCGGGTTTCTGATCGCTCCTGGCCGCGCTACCAGCGACTGAGGATGCTATGGCGGCCCTTTCTCGGCTCGCTCGCCCTGGTCCTTGCCCAGAGCGAAGAGGACGCGAGGCGTCTGCGGCTGCTGGGCGCGGCCCGCGCGGTCGCCGGCGGCAACCTCAAGTACGACATTCGTGTCGCAGGCGCGTCTCCTTTCGCCGGCATGCTGCGGGCGCAGGTATCAGACGGCGCCAGACTGGTTGTCTGCGGCTCTACGTTGGCCGGCGAAGAGGAGCTGCTGCTGCGGGCGCTCCCGCTGCGGGAACTGGTCACCGTCTTTGCACCCAGGCACCCGGAGCGTTTTGAAGAAGTGGCGCGACTGCTTGAGGGGACAGGGCTCCGATGTCTGCGCAGATCCACGTGGTCCACCCGCTCCGAACTTCCTCTTGC
>DASWUY010000543.1:0-6303 GCA_036401435.1 Acidobacteriaceae bacterium
CAGCGGGAGAATCTGGTCCGGGCTGAGGCCGGACGCCATGAGCGAGTCCCAGCAATCCTCCACCTGACCGATCTCTGCCATGTCGGCCATCGAGCACCCGGCGTTCAGGTCAGGCAGGATGACCTGCTGGTCGGGTCTGCCTAGCACATCCGCGCTCTCGGCCATGAAGTGCACCCCGCAGAAGACCAGGTACTTCGCCGCCGTGCGCGCGGCAATCTGAGACAGCTTATAGCTGTCCCCGGTCACGTCCGCGAAGCGGATCACCTCGTCGCGCTGGTAGTGATGCCCAAGCAGGATCGCCGTCGAGCCAAGCGTTTCACGCGCCGCGGCAATGCGCGCGTCCATGGTGTGGTCGGGCAGTTCAAGGTAGTGTTCGAGAGCACAAGCCTGGCCCAGGTCCGGGGGCAAAGCTGCAGGGGCGATCCCAGCGTCGGCAAGGCCGACCTCTTCCGTGAGGATGCTCAATCTGGTAGTCCGCCTTCAGTCCACTTGCGTGAACGGGGATGTTGAAAGCACGTACAAGAGCTGCAGAGGATGCGCCGCGGCGATGCGCCGCCCAACCCTCGGGGATGTTGCAGCCTTCTGTTACAGATGCGTCAACGGGCTCGGCGATGCAGAACGCACCCGGCCCGTGGGACGACACACCCTTATAGATGAGTCTAATACACCGGGGGTGGGCTCAGCGGGAGGCGACCGCCCGCTGCGCGAGTGGGGTCGCGCGCTCGCCCACCCGGTAGAGGCGGTAGAGGTCCAGGCCCGCGATCGCCACGCCTGCGGCAAAGGCGTAGGGGAAGAGGACCCCGAGCCATCCATTGGCGGCCTGCGCAATGGCCGGCGCCTTCTCCGGCGGCACGTGCGCCAGGTGGATGCCGGCAAAGACCTGCGCCCGGCACAGATAGCAGAACAGCACGGAGCTGCTGCCGTTGGCGAGCAGACGCGCAAACACCTTGCCCCGCGTCCAGTAAGGCTGGCGCAGGTTCGCCACGTCGAGCGCGATCTTGGCCAGCGCCACCAGCAGGAAGCCCCAGAAGAAGACCCGCCACACCGGCGTCATGCTGAACTCGATCGCGCTGATGCCGGGGATCGAAGGCGAGCGCGGGTCCAGCCACCAGAGGCAGAAGACGACGTTCGCGACCAGGTCAATGATGGACGAGAGCCGCGGGACGCGATTGCGCACGCGCACCGGCGGAAGCTTCGCCGGGTCCCATTTACCGAGGAAGGGCGACCGCGCCTGAGCCCGCTCAAGCACGGCAAAGACCAGCGTGACGATGCCGGTGACGACAAAGACGACAAAGCAGACCGAGTAGCCGAACGAGAGCGCAGCGCTGAGCAGCCACTGGCCGTGGTGCGCGGCGCGGTACCCGGGGGTGAGCATGGTGCCCAGCAGGATGAGCGTCCAAGGAACCAGGTAGAAGAGGCCTACGATCTTGAGCACCAGCTTGTAGACAGGGAATAGCGCGGGGCCGATGAGCGACTGCTGCGGCAGGTACCGGTTCGCAACCACGACCGGGCGGCCCATCTGCTTGAGAAACGCGGCCACTTCGGCTTCATGGAGCGGGCGACCGAGAGCGGCTTCCCGCTCCTCGAGCTGGGAGCGGATCTCTTCCGAGAGTTCGGCCGTGATGTCCTGCTCCTGATCCTTGGGCAGCCAGAATTTTACCGCGTGCAGGTACCGGTCCAAGAGGTCCATGGTGTGTCTCCTTAGAGGATTTCGTTAATTGAGGTGTTGAGGCTCTGCCACTCGGCGAGCAGTTGCTTGAGGATGAGCCTGCCCTCGCGGGAGAGGCTGTAGAAGCGCTTGTTGCGCTTGTCCTCTTCGCGCCACTCGCTGACCAGCAGGCCCTGGGTTTCAAGCCTGCGCAGCAGTGGGTAGAGCGTGCCTTCATCGATGGCCATGCCGTGTTCGCCGAGTGCCTTGCGGAGGGTGTAGCCGTACCGCTCGACGCGCAGCTCGGCGAGCACGGCGAGCACCAGGCAGCCGCGCCGGAGTTCTAGTTTGAGGTTCTCAAAGGAGCTGGTTGCGTCGTTGCTGGGTGTCATATGGTGTATGACACATAGTATGCAACAGACGCAGTGCGCCGTGCTGTTTTTTTTTGGGGCGATTTCTTTTCGGGGCCGTTGCCTGAAACACTTGCCCGATCCGCGTGGCTGGGGGGTAGAATCGTGGCCGCCGAATTTCGGGCCATTCCACCGCGCCAAGCAAGAGGCTCATCGTGAATCGGAACAAGGGTCACCAGAAGCTTGAAACAGCAGCCTGGGTCGCGGGCGGGATTGCCGCGGCGTTCGTTCTCAAGAGGCTGCTGAACCGCCCGGAGGTGAAGCAGAAGCTGGGCGAGGTGTTCGACCAGGCCTGCACGCGGATTGACGTGAGCAAAGGGTGGAGCAAGCTGTCGACCTACGGGGGCCTGATCACGCTGATCGGGGTGCGGAACACGCTGCGCGCGCACAACCTGTACGACACGGGCGTGCCGGAGGTGGGGCCAGAGCACCCGATGCCGAGCCACCCGAACGTGGGCGCCTGGCGCACGCCGGACGGCACCTCAAACGATCTGAGGTGCCCGTTCATGGGGAGCGCGGGAACCCGCTTCGGGCGCAATGCCAAGCTGTCCGAGACATGGCAGGAGCCGATGCCGGCGCTGATGACACCCAGCCCGCGGCAGGTGAGCCTGGAGCTGATGACGCGTGAGACCTTTACACCGGCCACCACCCTGAACCTGCTCGCGGCCAGCTGGCTGCAGTTCCAGATACGGGACTGGTTCTCGCACGGGCCGAGCGTGAAGGAGGACCCATGGATGATTCCGCTGACGGAGAACGATCCGTGGCCGCACAGCGAGATGAAGGTGATGCGGACCATGCCGGACCCGACCGGCGAGGATCCTCTGAAGCCGGCGACCCACGTGAATACGGAGACGCACTGGTGGGACGGCTCGCAGCTCTACGGCAGCAGCGTGGCGTACCGGGACAAGGTGCGCACCGGGGTAGACGGCAAGATCAAGCTGGGCAAGGACCACCTGGTACATCCGGACGCAGAGGCGCTGGTGCAGATGCAGAGTGCTGCGCTGGCGGGCTGGTGGGTAGGCCTGGAGATGCTCTTTACGCTTTTCACGATGGAGCATAACGCGATCTGCGATGCGCTGAAGCAGGCCAGCCCGGGGTGGTCAGACGATGCGTTGTTTGAGCACGCGCGGCTGGTAAACGCGGCGCTGCTGGCGAAGATCCACACGGTGGAGTGGACGACGGCGATCCTCGGCAACCCGGCGCTGCAGATTGGCATGCGGGCGAACTGGTGGGGCCTGGCCGGGGAACACATTCGCAACCTGTTCGGACGGCTGAGCGACAGCGAGGTGATCAGCGGGATCCCTGGCTCGGAGACGGACCACTATGGCGTGCCGTACACGCTGAGCGAGGAGTTTGTCGCGGTGTATCGCATGCACCCGCTGATCCCGGACGATATTACCTTCTGGTCGGCGGCGGATGGGCGGGAGCTGCAGAAGCTTGGCTTTGCGGAAATCGCAGGCAACGATGCGCAGTCCATCTGCAACCGGATCAGTCAGACCGACCTGTTCTACTCCTTTGGCCTGATGAACCCGGGCGCGGTGCAGCTGCACAATTACCCGCGGGCGCTGCAGCAGTTTACCCGGCCTGACGGCGTGTTGATCGACCTGGCGGCGCATGACATTATGCGGTGCCGCGAGCTGGGGGTGCCGCGGTATACGAAGTTCCGCGAGATGCTGCACCTGCGGCCCGTGCGAACCTTTGAAGAGCTGACGGAGAACCCTGTGTGGCGAGAAGAGCTGCGCCGGGTGTACGAGGGAGACATTGACCGGGTGGACCTGATTCCGGGGCTTTTTGCGGAGACTCCGCCGAAGGGATTCGGGTTCAGCGATACGGCCTTCCGGATCTTCGTGCTGATGGCATCGCGGCGGCTGAACAGCGACCGCTTCTTCACGACCGACTTCACCGAGCAGGTCTACAGCAAGGCGGGGATGGACTGGATTCGGGACAACACGATGGCGAGCGTGCTGCTGCGCCACATGCCGAGCCTCGAGCCGAGCCTGCGCGGGGTGAAGAATGCGTTTGCGCCGTGGAGGGCGGTGGCGGGGCCGGTGAGAGCTGGTGTGGGCGTGGAAGAGGCGGCGGAGGTAGCCGCGCCTGATCTGGTGTCGGCTGGAGATTGAGGCGGGGTGCCCGAGGTCCGGGCCGCTGACCTTAGCGCCCGTCTGAGAGCGGCTTGCCGATCTCCCAGTGATGTCCGAAGGGGTCGACCACGCGGCCCATCCGCCAGCCGTAGTCCTCATCCTGGACAGGACGCACCACGGTGGCGCCTGCGGCCACGGCGCGCGCGAAGTCCGCGTCGGGGTCGGGCACGGTGAGGATCATGCGCACGGTGCCGCCGCCGAGCGTCTCCGGGCTGTAGTTGCTGTACTCGGGCGACTCCTCGGCAAGCCAGAAGTCGCGCTGGCCCAGGCGCATCTGGACTACGAGGGAGCCTCCCGGGTCGCCGAGCGAGAAGAGGACTTCGGCTCCGAAGGCGGCCTTGTAGAAGGCGACGGCCTCGGCACTGCGGCGGACGGAGAGCATCATGGAGAGCTGGAGCTGGCTGAGGTCCTGTTCCATGGTGACACCTCGTGCAGATGCGCCGCCATTGTCGGGGATCGACGGGTGGGACGCAAGAGCAAAGCGCACCTGCGCGATGCACCGGCGCAGGCCCTCTGCCCTGCAGCGAGAGACGGGAACAGAGCCGCGGCGGTGGCGACCCGCGGCGTTTGTCGCGGGTCCTGTGACAGCGGTTCCCGAGACAGGTATCATCAGATCGCATGCATCTGGGCGACTCCATCTTCATCTTCATCCTGGCGCTGGTGCTGTTTGGACCGAAAAAGCTGCCGGAGATGGCCAAGCAGATTGGCAAGCTGATGGCGGAGTTTCGGCGGGCGTCCAACGACTTCCGCATGCAGATCGACGAAGAGTTGCGCACCATGGAACGGCAGGAGCAGCAGCAGAAGCAGGAGGCGGAGCGCGCGCAGCCGAGCATTCTGCCGCCGCAGGTGCAGCCTGAGTTGGCGGCCGGCGCCAGCCTGCAGATCATGGCTCCTGCGCAGGGCGAACCGGTGCCCTACGCGGTCTCAGCGGAGCCGGAGCAGCAGGCTGAGGATCACCCGCTGCTCCATGTGCAGCAGATCCCTGCCTATGGCGACGGGACCGAGCCGACGGGGCTGGCTGCCGCGGAAGCAAATGCCGCGCGGTTGGGCCAGCCGCCGGCCGCGGACGATCGGCTGCCGGAGCATCTGGGCGAGGCGGAACAGGCGCCTGTGCATCATGGTTGATCGCATGGTTGATCGCTGATGGTGCAATGCTGCGGGTGGGCGTCTTCAGGGATCACGGGGGCGGACCATGCCTGACGTCCTCGACCGGGCACGGGCTGCCGTAAGTGACCGGGCCGAGCTGCCCGGGATGAGCCTGATCGAGCACCTGGAAGAGCTCCGACGGCGCTTCATTCACATCATTGTGGCGCTGATTCTCTCCTTCTTTATCGGGTATTTCTTTCGGGAGCGGATCTACGCGTTCATGCAGGCGCCGATCAGCTATGCGCTGACGCGGCACCACCTGGACCCGCAGCTGGTGTATCACAACCCGGTCGACGGCTTTAATCTGTACCTGAAGATCAGCTTCATGGCGGGCTGCATCCTGGCCAGCCCGTACATCCTGTTCCAGGTGTGGCTGTTCATCTCGCCGGGGCTCTACAAGAGCGAGAAGCGGTACGTGTGGCCGTTCATGATTGCCACAGTCTCGCTGTTCCTGGCTGGGGCGTACTTCGGGTACCGCTTCGTGTTTCCGGGGTCGCTCGATTTTCTGCTTTCCTACAGCGCCAAGTTTCGGCCGCTGATCGAGATCAACGAATACACCGACCTGTTCCTGACCGTGATCCTGGGGCTGGGGATCACGTTTGAGCTGCCGATCCTGGTGCTGTTTCTCTCACTCTTCGGGATCACGAATGCGCGCTTCCTGTGGAAGAACCTGCGATACGCGGTGTTGATTATCTTTGTGATCGCGGCGATCATCACACCGACGCCGGACATTTTGACCATGTGCGTGTTTGCCACGCCGATGCTGGTGCTCTACTTGCTGTCGATCGGGGTGTCGTACATGGTGCACCCTGCCTCACGGCGGGCGCGGCGAGAGAAGGCGGCAAAGGTTTGAGGCAGAGGACAGCGTTTGCGGGGGCTGTGCGCCGGGGCCGGATGGCTGCGGTGGCCGGGCTGATGCTGGTGTGGTGGATGGGGGCCTCGGTTGCGGGACGCGCGG
>DASWUY010000544.1:0-13560 GCA_036401435.1 Acidobacteriaceae bacterium
GGTCCAGTCGTCGCGCCGGCGCAGGTGCTCGGTCTCATGGAGAAGGATCTGCTCCAGCTCGGCTGCGGAAAGAGCCGCAAGCAGCGAGGGCGGCAGCAGGATGCGCGGCGAGAAGAAGCCGGCCAGGCTGGGACGGTCGACGGCTTCCGTGGTGCAAACCTGTACCTTGCGGCTGGTACGGGCGAGCAGGTGCGCACAGGCTCGGCCGCAGTCGACCGGAGTAGCCCTGCGGGCGAGGCGGCCTAGCCGGGCGGCACCCGCCCCGAGCTGCACGGCTCGATGGAGCGAGAGGAGCACCCACAGGCCGGCAATGCCAAGGCTCCAGCGCTGGTCAACAGCTACGCCCGCGTGTGCTGCTCCTGCGGAGGGCAGGGGAGCGAAATGCAGCAGGACTATGAGCGCGAAGACAGTTGTCCAGACGATCGAGCGCGCGGGGGCAGTTATCTGTGGCAGCAGCCGCAGGCAAAGAGCGACCAGCATCGCGAGCAGCATGCCCTTCCACGTGGCGGCTGCCAGCGCAGCAGCGAAGCTGGACGCGGCACGGGCGCTGTGCGCGAGGAGCAGCGCGGACCAGGGCAGATGGAGGGGTAGATGGAGGATGGGGAGCAGCGCGGCTATGTCCATTTCCATCGGCTTAAGCCTCCTCCTGGGCGGAGTCGGGCGCGTCGGCGATGGCCTGCTTGAGCCTCCGCAGCTCTTCCGGGCTGATCTCGCCATCGCCGAGCAAGGAGAGCAGCAGCTGCTCGCGCGAGTTGCCAAAGAAGCGCTGCAGCACGTGCCGCACCTCCGTTCGGCCGGCTTCGTGCTCGGCGACGGTGGGGCTGTAGAGGAAGGCGCGACCCTCCTGCCGGTGCCGGACGTAGCCCTTCTTCTCGAGGATGCGCACGGTGGTCAGCACCGAGGTGTAGGCCAGTGGCGTGTGGTCGGCGATGGACGCCACCATCTCTCCGACTGCAGACTCACCGCGGGCCCAGAGGACCTTCATCAGCCGTAGCTCGGCCTCGGTGAGCGTGATGGAGCGTTTGGGCGGCATAAGCTGGCAGAACTCCCCGTTGCTTGAGACGAGTGACTAAACAATTAGTTAGCACAAAGAAGGGAAGCGGTGCAAGATCTGGCCTGGGAGCCGTTTGGACTGCTCGAGCTGCCTACTCGTACCGCAGCGCCTCGGCTGGCAGCACCCGGGCGGCTGCGCTGGAGGGATAAAGCGTGGCCAGGAGCGACAAGCCGAGCGAGACGGCAGCGACGACCAGGCCATCGATGGCGCGTGGCGCGAAGGGCAGCGTGTCAATGGAGTAGACGTCGGCAGAAAGGTGGATGAGGTGGAAGTGGCCCCCGGCCCAGGCCGCCATGTAGCCGGCGACGAGCCCCATGGCGGTGCCGATCACGCTGATCAGCAGGCCCTGCAGCAGGAAGATGCGGCGGATCTGCCCCGGCTCCACGCCCATGGCCAGCAGCACGGCGATGTCGCGTGTCTTTTCCATGACCATCATGGTGAGCGCGATCAGGATGTTGAGTGCGGCCACGCAGACGATGAGTCCGATCACGATGAAGGTGACCCACTGCTCCTCCTTGAGCGCGCGAAAGAGTTCGCGGTTCTGCTCCATCCAGCTGGTGGCGCCGAAGCCGGGTCCGGCCGCCTGCTCGATCTCCCGTGCGATCGAGTCGGCGTGGTAGAGGTCGTCCACTTTGAAGGAGAGAACGGAGACCAGGTCCGGCTCGCCAAACAGCGTCTGCGCATCGCTCAGGCGCACAAAGCCGAAGCCGGAGTCGTACTGGTAGAAGCCGGAGTGGAAGACGCCGACGACCTCAAAGCGTTGGTACTTGGGCACGAGGCCGTAGGGGGTGAGCTCGCCCTGCGGGCTGGTGACGATGAGCGTGGAGCCTGGCTTGGCGTCCAGGGTCTCTGCCAGGTCGTAGCCGATGACGATCGGAGGAGTGGCTTGGTTTGAAGGGTCGCCGGCCTGGGGTGGTAGGGAAAGCGGGGCAGCGCTGCCGGCGGACATGTGGGCAAGCATGTCAGAGACGCGGCTCTCTTCGCCCGGCAGGATCCCCTTGAGCAGCGCCCCTCCGGAGCGCGCGCCGCGGGAGACGAGGACTGGCTCGTAGAGCGCGGGCGCGGCTGCCGTTACATGCGGCAGCCGGGCCAGGCGCGCGGTGAGTGCGGGCCAGTTGCGGATGCCATCGTTCTGCACCCGCTCGAGCGATACGTGCGCGGTCGAGCTCAGCAGGCGATTCTGCAGATCGCTGCGCATGCCGTTGGTGATGGCAAGCGCGAGGATGAGCGACGCTACCCCAACCGCGACCCCCACCACCGAGATAGCCGTGATGAGCCCGATGACGGCCTGGCGCCGCTTGGCCCGCAGGTAGCGCGCGGCGATGAAGAGCTCGAACCTCAAGGCAGCAGGCTCGCGCGGGGTGGGCAGCGATGTCTCCGGGGTGCGTGGATGCCCTTCGCTTGGCCTGTCACCTGGCTCGGGCTTCCGCTGCGGCGGCATTGTCGTAGCGATCGAAGACGCGCAAGGAGACCGTATGGGGCTGCCCGGTTGCGCGCGCCTCAGGTGCCAGGGGCGCGGTAAAGTCGTAGTGTTCCACCAGCGAGTCGGAGAGCCGGCCGGCCGGCTCGACATACTGCCAGGGACCGGCGTCGACTGAGTACTCCGCTCGCGCGATCGGCGTGGTGGCATCTGTAGCGGTCGCGGTGACGTGAAGGCTGCTGCCCGCGAGCGTCACCTTGAGTTCGCTTACCTGGGGCGTGGCGGTGTCGATCAGAAAGCTTGCGCTCTCGCGCTCCGAGGTCAGCGCCTGGCCTGCGGGGTGCGACGGCGCGTCGCTCGCCACCACCTTCATGCGATAGGCTCCATCCGGCAGCAGCGAGGCGTCAAAGGAGTAGAAGCGGTCGCTGAGCTTGTCCTTGAGCAGCCGCCAGCTTGCCTCGTCTCCGCCTTCGGCCTTGTAGTAGAGAGCGAACGAGAGTTCGTCCCCATTGTCGTCGTGGGCAGCCCAGCGAGCAGTGACTGAGGACTTGTCACGCGTAGCCGGCAGCGGCGCGCTGCCTGCCTGCTCAAAACCCGCGTTGCTCTGCTGGCTGCCGAAGCTGATGGAGACCTGCTGCGGAGCCGCGGGCATGCCGCCCTGCGCGTTTGCCCGCGTTCCTGGCACGACGACGATGTCATCGAGCACGGGGGCAACATTGGTGGGCAGGTAGTTGAAGCCAACGGAGGTGATCGCGGCTCCGGGCGCCAGCACGCCTCGCCACTGCAGGTAACGAGCCGGCGTCAGCGCTGCGCGTCCGCCCTGCAGGGGCTGCCAGTCTGTCCAGCCGCGCAGCGGGTTCTCGACATTGCCGGTGCGGGCATACAACTGGTAGCTGCCGGTGCCCAGCACCTCGGCCCGCCCCCAGTCGGCGCGAACCTGCGCGTCAAAGACATCACTTTCATAGCTGCCTGGGGTGGCTTTGTCGCTCAACTGGTAGAGCTTGCCGGTGTTGGCGGTAGCCGCATAGAGCCCGGTCGGTCCCTGCGCGAAGCCGGTGACCTGGGAGGCCAGCAGGTGCGCGATGTCGGCGTGGCTGCCGTCTTCTGCGATGCGGTAGATGTGTCCGCGATTGCCGGTTGCTGCGAGCAGTCCCTGGTCTGTCCATCGCAGGGCGTAGACGATGTCGTCATGCGAGGCCCATAGGCGGAAGGGCCCCACCCTGCTCGCGCCGCCCGCGCCGCCCGGCCCGCTCGGGCCCGGCCCCTCTGCGCCCCCGGGCTGGCTCGGTATCTCGTAGATCTCTGATCCATCGGGGATGACGGTGTTGCCGTTGAAGGCCTGCACCGAGCCGGGCTGCACAAAGGTAATGGTGGTGGTGACAGACTGCGCCCCGGTCACGGGAAGAGGCGCGAGCGCAGTGCGCCCGCGCTCGCCTACGGCTGCTGCGTAGAGCCTTCCGCCCGTGCCCAGGGCGAGCGAGGTCACCTCTCGGCGCCCGGCCTCAAAGAGGACGAAGGCCTTGCCATCGGGTGCGATCCGGTAGACCAGGCCGGTCCCGTCGCTGCCGGCGAACAGGGTTCCGCCGGGGCCGAAGAGCAGCACGCGGACATGGGGTTCATCGCTCGCGAAGAAGAGCTCGGGCCTGCTTTGGCCTGCAGCCGCGCCGGTGCGGGGCGGGGTGACGCGGTAGATCGCCCCTGGCGCCCCGGTGGCCACGTAGAGCCGGCCCTCGGGGTCGAAGGCCAGGTCCCAGATGTACTTCGGCTTCTCCGCTGTCTGGGCTGGATCAAAGACGACCGTTGCCTTGGCTTCCTCCTGGTCCGTCCTGCCCGGATCGAGCCGGTAGACGCGCCCCGAGGGCAGGGTTGCGGCATAGAGCGCGCCGTCGGGGCCCATGCGTACCACTTGCACGGTCAGGTCTTTGGTGGAAAAGAGGCGGGTCTGGACGCCAGCTGCAGAGACGCGAAGCACTGCTGCCGGCGAGCCGGTGCCAAGATAGGCGTTGCCCGCAGCATCGGCTGCGACCGACCAGACAAAGGTGGAGCCGGTGAGAACCAGCGCATGCGCGGCAGGCCCGGAGGCGAGTCCGCCGAGGCTGCTGATGGCGACGCCCTCCGGGGTGCCGCGTTCGAATTCGGCGGCAGAGGATTGGCTCCAGAGGTGCGTGCCCTGAGCCTCGGCGCCCTGCGGCAGGCAGCACAGCGTAAGGGCAAGGCAAAGCAGGAGTAGGGCCGGCGCGCGGGTCATCTCTTTCGAGTCTACCAAGCAGGCCTTGCGTGCCGGGGGGAACCCGCCCGGTCTGGGACAGGTCAGGGGACAGGTCTGGGGACAGGTCAGCTCGGGCGATCAGCTCGCGAGCACCGCGCGATAGCGTACGGCACCCTTGCGGGCCCGAGCCACGGCCTGGTTGGCCTGGCTCATGGAGAACGATTCGGTCTTGGCCTTGATGCCGTGACGCGCCGCCACCCCCAGCATCTCTGCAATCTGGATGGGGCTGCCGGCCTTGCAGCCGGAAATGCTCTTGAGGCCCTGGATCACGGGCGTGAGCTGGAACGGCGCCGGCTTGGGCGGGATGCCCACCAGGCAGAAGACACCGTGCGGCCGCAGGGCGGTGATGTAGGCGTTCCAATCCTGGTCGGCGTTCACGGTGGACAGGATGAAGTCGAAACAGCCTGCCAGCGCCTTGAAGGATTTGGTCTCGCGGGTGTTTACAAAGTGATGCGCGCCGAAGGAGGCGGCTTCGCCGCTCTTGTCCGCAGAGCTCGAGAAGGCGGTGACCTCGCAGCCAAAGGCTCGCGCAAACTGCAAGGCGATGTGCCCGAGGCCGCCGATGCCGATGATGCCCACGCGCGACGCCGGGTTGAGCCCGTGCAGGCGCATGGGCGTGTAGACGGTGCTGCCGGCGCAGAGCAGGGGAGCGGTCGTCTCGCTCTGCAGCGCCTCAGGAATCCTGAGCGCGAAACGCCCGTTTACGCGGATGGCATCTGCATAGCCGCCGTGGCGGTGCACGCAGGTGGGCTGCGCCTGCGCGCACAGATGTTCCTCTCCCTTGCGGCACCACTCGCAGTGCCCGCAGGAGTCTGCCTGCCAGCCTACGCCGACGCGGTCGCCAAGCTCCAGCCCCTCGACCAGCGCGCCCTTTTCTGACACCGTGCCAATGATCTCGTGGCCGGGGATGAAGGGGTACTGGCTCAGGCCCCAGTCGTTGTCAATCAGGCTGATATCGCTGTGACAGACCCCGCAGTGCGTGATCCTGATCTCGATGTCCTGCGGGCGAAGATCAGCCGGCTCGTACTTGAAGGGGAGAAGCTCTGCGCCAGCAGCGTGCACGCCAAAACCATGAATCATCCAAAACCAGCCTTTTGTTCGAAGCGTTGCCTGCCTGGGGCCTGCGTAGGTCCAGGCCAGACGCGAAAGCCTATTCTACCCGCAGCGCGATGACCTGCTGACCGGAGAGTTCGGCGCCGGCCGGCGCCGAGGCCAGCTGCAAGAGGGACTCGCCATTGAGGGTCACCTTCTGCTCGGCGCGCAGCGGCTCATAGACGTTGGTCATGGAGAGAGGCAGCGAGGCCAGCAGGCGCCCCTCGACCACCGCCTGCGCGTCGCCGGTCAGCAGCGTGACGTAGAGCCGGTCTGTCGCGTGCAGGCTGTTGAGCTGCGCAATGGTTCCGGCCAGATCGAGAGACTCTCCGCCGCGAGGACTCTGGGTGAGACGGTCCAGCGTGCCGCCGTCGGAGACCAGCAGCCGTATCGGTCCGCCCGGTAAGGACGCCGGCAGCGTGACCGTTATGGGCATGGTGACGAGTGCGCCATGCCAGGGGCGGACGCTGGCAAAGAGTGTGAGCGACTGGCCCGGGTGCACGGTGGTGCGCTCCGCCTCCGCACCTTCGAGCTGTGTGGTGAGGTGCTCGTGCAGCCGCTCCACGGTAAGCTCGACCGACTGGATCGGGGCCCGGCGGCCGGCGTTGTCGTAGAGCCGCGCGAAGCGGGTGCCGATGCCGAGCGCGGCCGTCAGGTTCGCAGGGCCCAGGTCGCTGGGGGCAGCCAGGTTGTCCAGCCGCACCTCTGGATAGCCGGCAATGTGGATGGAGCCGTGCAGACGGTAGCTGTCCTGGGCCGCGGCGGCATTGGCCTGCGAGAGCCCCTGGAAGACCGAAACGAGTACCGCGGTGGGCGTGAGCTGCGGCTGATCGAGCACCCGCAGGCGCAGGACGTGGGGTGCGGCGGCGGAGCCTGCATCGGCCACGCTGATGGTGACCGGGATCATCCGCGCCGGCTCGCCCAGCAGGCCGCCGATGGCCGTCTGCCGGTCCTCTGTAAAGGAGCCGACCTGCTCGGTGGTGTTGACGATCTTGAAGGCGTTGAGCGGCGAGGGCAGGGTGGCCACCACGTTGGCCTTGGTCATAGGCATGGAGACAGCGCCGAACTGGGTGATGGGGTGCCCGCAGGCGAGCAGGTGTTTCGCGTCGATGTAGGTCACGGTGCAGGTGGCGGCGATCTCGAGATCGCCCTCAACCAGCAGCGCGCTCACAGCCGAGCCTGGGATTAGCGGCTCAGGCTGCTTGTCGGTCGCGCTGCCGCCGCCGCCGAGGCCGGCCACCGGCTCGAGGCCGGGCACGCTCGACTGCTGTCGCCACAGGGCCAGGGCTGCAGGAGAGAATCCACTGAAGACCAGTGGCGTGTCCATGGCGCGGATCAGGTCGGGGGCGCCTGCTTGCTGTGCCGCGGGCGCAGTGTTGGGAGCAAGGGCGGCCGTCTGCGCGTAAGGAAGCGCTGCTGCCTGGCCGGTGTCGGCCGGCGTGCGGGGCAGGTCGCGCACCTCGAGCATGCGCTCGATCGGGGTGATGCCGGCGATCGGTTCCTTGCTGAACTGGCCGATGCGGAAGGCGAGCGCACCGGCCAAACGGCCGTCAATGTAGACCGGGCTGCCGCTCATGCCGGCTACCACGCCGGTGTACTCTGCCTTGACGCCGGAGAGCCGGGCCAGGATCATGTCTTCGCCCGGGCCGAGCGCGTTGCGCAGGACACCGAGGATCTCCACTCCCATCGGCTCTGGGATCACGCCCTGAAACACGGTGTAGGCCACCCCGTGCTGCCCGGGCTGCACCTCTGACAGGTGGAAGATGCCGGCCGAGGAGGCTGGGGGCGTGGCCGGCAGCGCGGGCTCCCCTGAACGCTCTGGCTGCTGGCCGCTGGCCAGGGCAGTGCCGGCCGCCAGCACAAGCAGTCCGAGATGCCGCAAGACCTTCAGCGGGGTGGACACGTCTCTAGAGTAGCTGGCTGCCGAGCCTTGCGGCAAAATACCGCTGAGGCAACAATGGAGCCGGACCATTCCAGCACCAGAGTGGACCGCCTGGGCGCGGTCCCCCGGAGTAAGACCATGACGTCGAATATGACACGGACCACCCGCTACCACAATGCAGAGGGCGGACCCACTGAGCGGGGAACTGCAGCCAGCCACCGCGAGAAGGTCGGCGGGGGGCGGGTCGCAGCCCGCCTGCTGTTGATGGCCTTGCTCGCTTGCGCGGCCCGAGGCGGCCTGGCCCAGCAGCCTGCCGGCCAGCAGCCGACTACCCCCCAACAGCAGCCGCAGACCTCGCCCGACCAGCAGGCGCCGGAGGCAGGCGGCCCGGGCGGAGACAATGGCGCGGTCGCTATCCCCCGCAAGAAGGAGAAGGAAGAAGCGCCACCACCGCCGCCGCCTCGGGTCAAGAACCCTCCCGAGCTCTCCAACTACTCGCTCCGGGTGGACGTGCCGGTGGTTACGGTGGATGTGGGCGTGATCCTCGAGAAGACGCACCAGTTTGTGCCCAACCTGCAACAGGAGAACTTCCGCGTCTGGGAGGATGGTACGCCGCAGCAGGTGGCCAGCTTCCAGCGCACCCAGGCGCCTATCACGGCGGTGCTGCTGACCGAGTTTGCCTCGACGAACTACGCCTTCATCTACGACATGCGCAACGCCGCGTACGCCTTTGCGCAGCAGTTGAAGCCGGATGACTACGTTGCCGTGATGACCTACGACATGCACACGCAGATACTCACCGACTTTACGCGCGACAAGCGCATGGTGGGCGAGGCGCTGAACTCGCTGACCATTCCCACTTGGCGCGAGACCAACCTGTTTGACGCGGTCTACGAGGCGCTGGACCGGATGAGCCGCATCGATGGGCGCAAGTACCTGGTGCTGATCTCCTCCGGGCGCGACACGTTTTCAAAGATCAACCTGGACAAGGTTCTGCAGAAGATCAAGGCCACGCCGAACGTCACCATCTTCTCGGTCGGCACCGGGCAGGCGGCGCGCATCATGGCGGAAGGGCGTGGCATGGGCGGGCCGCGCGAGATCGACTTCCTGCAGGCAGACAATCAACTCACGTCGTTTGCCCGCATGACGGGCGGCCAGGCCTTCTTTCCGCGCTTTCTGGGGGAGATGCCGGACATCTTTCACCAGATCAACGACTCGATTCGGAACCAGTACGTCCTGACCTATCGGCCCTCGAACAACAAGCAGGATGGAACCTACCGGAAGATCCACGTGGAGCTGGTGGACAACGAGGGCCACCCGCTGCGCATGCAGGACGAGAAGCACAAGGCGCTGAAGTACGACGTGATCGCGCGGGATGGCTACAAGGCGCGGCAGCAGGTGGAGTAGCTAAACCCTCCGGGCCGCTTGCGCTCGCGAGTGGCCAGCGGCGGGACGTGTCCCGCGCCGGAGTGCTGCACAGGCGGCATCGCCTGCCATTGCTAGGCCTGTAGACTGCCTCCGCGGCGGCGTGCGCCCTCGCTCGTTGGTTCCATGGTGCCGCGCGCAACAAACGGCTTGCCACCCAGCACCCTCTCCCCCGACAATCGCTCGACTCACCTCGAGGGAGAAACAGCTTGAAGCTGCTGGCAAAGTTCAACATCCTGCTCATCCTCATCTTCGGCCTGGGGCTCGGCCTCATTGCCCTGCGCTCGCGCAGCTTTCTGCAGAAGGAAGCCGAGGCGCAGGTGCTGAGCGAAGCGCAGCTGATGGCCGCGAGTGCCTCGGCTACCCGCGACTACACTGAGCAGGACGTTAGCCCGCTACTTGAAAAAACCGCGGAGCACGCCAGCAGTTTCCTGCCGCAGACCATCCCCTTCTTTGCCGCCACGGCGACCTTTGCCGAGGTGCGCCGCTCCTACCCTGACTACACCTACAAGGAGGCAGCGCTGAACCCTACCAACCCGCGCGACCGCGCGGTCGAGTGGGAGGCGGACCTGATCCAGTACTTCCGCAACGCACCCGGGCAGACCGAGTTCTCCGGTGAGCGGGACACGCCTACCGGGCGGACCTTTTACCTGGCTCACCCGATCCGCGTCGCCAAGGGCTGCCTGCAGTGCCACAGCCAGCCGAGCGTTGCGCCGCGCGCCATGGTCCGCCACTACGGCGCGACGAACGGCTTTGGCTGGACGCCGGATGAGATCGTCGGCGCCCAGATCATCTCCGTGCCCATGAGCATCCCCGAGCAGCTCGCCGCCAGGGGATTTCGCAGCCTGATGATCAACCTGTCGGCGATCTTTCTGTTGTCCATCCTGCTGATGGACCTGGGCCTCTACTACGTGGTGGTGCGGCCCTTGCGCCGCATCTCCGCTGCCGCCGACCTGATCAGTACGGGCGAGATCGACCTGGAGCCGCTGCCGGTGCGCGGGAGCGACGAACTGGCCAGCGTGACGCAATCCTTCAACCGCATGCACACCAGCCTCAAGAAGGCGCTGGAACTGTTGAACGGCTGAGCCTGGGCGGCGCGCGAACCGGAGCCGTCCTAGCGGGCGCCGGTGCGCAGTCGCAGAAACTTCTGCCGGTCGCTGTCGGTGGCAATCTCCTTGGCAGCCTCCCTGTAGAGCTGCTCCAGGTCGCCGCAGGTGGGCGCCAGCCGCCGCACGACCACCTTCGCAATGGGGCCGATGAACTGTGCCAGGTGCCGGCGCACCTGTTCGAGCGCCTCGGGCAGCGGCTCGGTTGAGGAAGAGATGCGGCCTGCGTTGCGCGATGTGCTGCCCTGGGTCGCTGCGGCGGGCATGGCCGAGACGATCACCGGGCTGACCGCCGCGGTGGCTGCCTCGCTGCCTTCAAGCGCCAGCATGAACTCCTGCGCCGAGCGGAAGCGATCGCGTGGCTGCTTGGCTAGCGCCTTCTGAATGGCGAGCGAGAGCGCGGCCGGTATCTGCGGGCGGAGCTCGGCGAATGAGCGGGGGGCCTGCTGCAGGTGAGCGTTCATCAGATCAAAGGAGCTTTCGCCTGTAAACGGAAGCTGCCCGGCAATGAGCTCGTAGAGGGTGATGCCGAGCGAGTAGAGGTCGGACTGCGCGGTCGCGCGGCTGCCCTGGATCTGCTCTGGCGACATGTAGCTGATGGACCCGATCATGGCGCCGGTGGCAGTGAGGTGCGTCGACAGGCTGGTGGTGGCGATGCCGAAATCGAGTACCTTGATCCTGCCTTCCGGCGTGACCATGATGTTGGCGGGCTTGATATCCCGATGCACCACGCCTGCTGCGTGGGCGTAGTCGAGCGCGGCGAGCACCTGCGAGGCAAAGCGCAACAGCGTTGGCAGCTCGATCGGCGCACGCCTGCTGCGTACCCGCAGGTCTTCGCCTTCCACCAGCTCCATGACCATGATGAGCTCGTCGCCATGGTAGAAGGCATGGTGCAGGCCAGCGATGTTGGGGTGGTTGAGCCCGGCAAGCACCTGGATCTCGCGCTCGAATCGCTCCGTCAGTTCGGTGTTCTCCATGCGCCCGGACAGTGCCACCTTCAGCGCTTCAAAGCGGCGTGAGATGCGGTGCTGCGCCTTGTAGACGGCGCCCAGCCCGCCCACACCCAGCGTCTGGATGACCTCGTAATCGCCAACCTTCTGCCCCGGGCTCAAAGCCATGCGGACTCGCACCTCTCGACTCGACCAAGAAAAGCAAACCTATCCGCGAACACCTGCAAGGGCGGGGTAGACCTGCCGGAAGCCCTGATAGCCGCGCCGGTAGCGCTCAACGGCGGCGGGCTGGGGCACGATCTGCTGCGCCACCCGGATAGAAGCGGCGCAGGCTGCCTGCACGTCCGGCCAGCCGCCCCCGCCCACCCCCGCCAGCAGCGCCGCACCGTAGGCTCCACCCTCCTCGGCTACCAGCAGGTCGCAAGGGTGCGCGTAGATGTCAGCCTGTATCTGGCGCCACAGCGGGCCGCGCGCGCCGCCGCCGCCGAGGCGCACGCCGGTGACCGGGATCCCCAGCTCGTCAAAGAGCGTGAAGCTGTCCTTGAGCGAGTAGGCAACGCCCTCGAGCACAGCCCGCGCCAGGTGCCCGCGTCCATGGTCCGCCCTCAGCCCGACGAAGGACGCGGTCGCGTGCGAGTCCAGGTGGGGGGTGCGCTCGCCCAGCAGGTAGGGCGTGTACAGCAGGCCATCGCTGCCCGGCGCAACGCTTGCGGCCGCGGCGGTCAGGGTGTCGTAGCCGGCCCCGGGGGTGAGCAGGTCCCGGAGCCATCGCAGCGACAGCCCGGCTGCCTGCGTCACCCCCATGACATGCCACAGGCCCGGCACCGCATGGCAGAAGGTATGCAGCCGTCCCTGGGGGTCCTTGGTGGGCTGAGCGGTGGCGGCAAAGACCACGCCCGAGGTGCCGATGGTGACGGAGACGGAGCCCGGCTCGAGAATGCCCATGCCCACCGCGCCTGCTCCCTGGTCGCCCGCGCCGGCGACTACCGGCGTCCCCGCGGTGAGGCCTGTGGCCTGCGCGGCTTCGGGGGAGACCGCCGCACACACCTGGGGCGATTCAAAGAGCTCCGGCAGCCAGTCCTCGCTGACGCCCGCGGCTTTCGCTACTTCAGAGGACCAGCGGCGGTGCGCCACATCGAGCAGCAGCGTGCCGGACGCCTCCTGCACATCCATGGCGTAGGCGCCGGTCAGGCGCAGGCGCACGTAATCCTTGGGGCAGAGGATGTGTGCGATGTTCGCGTAGATCTCGGGCTGATGCTCCCGCACCCAGAGCAGCTTGGTGAGGGTGAAGTTGGGCAGAGCAGGGTTGGCCACCAGGTCGATGAGGTGTTCGCGACCGAGCTCGCGGTGCAGCCAGTCACACTGAGGGCCGGTGCGCTGGTCGCACCAGATGAGCGCCGGGCGCAGCACCTCACCGGCGCGGTCCAGCATGACGGCGCCATGCATCTGCCCGGTCAGGCCGACGCCGGCGATCTGCGAGGCGGCTTGGGCGCCGGCCTGGGCGCTGGCTTGTTTCAGGGTGTCGCGGATCGCCGCCTGCGCCGCTCGCCACCAGTCTTCCGGGTCCTGCTCGGCCCAGCCCGGCTGCTCGGCGCGAAAAGCCGCGTGCTCGCTTTGTGCGGAGGCTACGATCGCCCCCTGCCCGTCGATCAACACCGCGCGGGTTCCGCCGGTGCCTACGTCCATGCCGAGAAAATACAAGCCCAGCCGCCTTCCACTTCTGTGACCGCGCAAGGAACCGGCGCTCTCCGCTACGCTAGACGAAGACGGGAGCCGCCAGCAAGTCTCGCTGCAGGTACACTGCGCCTATGGGCGAGAGTACTCCGAGCATTCGCACCCTTTCGAGCCGCGAGGTCTACCGCAACCGTTGGATGTGCGTGCGCGAAGACGAGATCGAGCGCAGCAGTGGCCAGCGGGGCATCTACGGCGTGGTGGACAAGCATCCCTGCGCGGTCATCATCCCGCTCGAGGGTGACACGCTCTACCTGGTGGAGCAGTTTCGCTACACGGTGCAGCGGGTGTGCCGGGAGTTTCCGCAGGGCGGCTGGGAGCGCGCGGATGTCGACCTGGAGCAGCTGGCGCGCGGCGAGTTGCGCGAGGAGACCGGCTTCACCTCGCAGACCATGGTCTACCTGGGTCCCATGTACGTGGCCTACGGCTTCGCCAGCCAGATGCAGCATGCCTTTCTGGCCACCGGCCTGGTGCCGGGGGCGACAGACTTCGACGCCGAGGAACACGACCTGAAGCTGCTGCCGGTCAAGGTTGCCGACTTTGAGCGCATGCTGGGCACGGGCGAGATCCGCGACTGCTGCACGCTGGCCGCCTGGGGACTCTACAAGGTGTGGAAAGAGCGGCAGGGCTA
>DASWUY010000545.1:0-1674 GCA_036401435.1 Acidobacteriaceae bacterium
GAGGATCCCAGCTACTACTTCGAAAGCCTGGGGTACATGGTCCCGGACCGGCAGCTCGATCCCTACTACGCCGAGTTCCTGCCTCAAAAGAAGGCAGCCGAGGTACGGCCGCACGTGCATCCCGGCTTCGAGTTTCTTTACCTGCTCTCAGGGGAACTCGAAATCCGCCACGCCGACAAGGCGCATGTGCTCGAGACCGGCGACGGCGTCTACTTCGACGCAAGCACCCCCCACGCCTACCGCTGCCACGGCCAGACGCCGGCTGTGGTCATCATCGTCACCATGCACCAGCAACCCATGCAGCAGGGAGCAACCCTGGTGCGTCCGCTGGTCTCAGGCGCTCGAACCCAGCCCGGCTTCTCTGCCAGGAGCAACGCAGCTGCCACCGGAGAAGTGGTCGAGCAGGCTGCTGCCTCGCGCCGCCGAGAGCGTCCCAGCGCGTAACCGCAGGGCATTTTCCCTGGTGAAAAGAGGCGGCCTTCGGGCCGCCTCTTTCCATTTCACGCCGCCGGGTTGACGATTGCAGATCGGCCAAGAAGAAGGCTTCGAGGCCTCCAGGAGGTGATTTGTTAAGCGAAGCCACGCTGGTACGGGCCCGGGTGCAGCTGGGCGAGCTGGAACTCACCGTGCTGAGCGACGGGCCCTGCCGCTTCGATGGCGGCGCCATCTTCGGCGTCGTACCGAGAACACTCTGGTCCAGGCGCCTGGTTCCGGATGCCGAGAACCGTGTGCAGCTCGGGCTGAACACGCTCGTGGTGCGGACACCGCGGCACACGGTAGTTATCGAGACAGGCCTGGGCAACAAGATGGCCGACAAGACTCGGGCCATCTACAGCGCCCAGGGGCAGCTGCTGCAGGCCTTCGCCGCGGCAAGCATCGCGCCGGAGAGCGTGGACCTCGTCCTGAACACGCACCTGCACTGGGACCACTGCGGTTGGAACACCAGACGCGACGAGGCAGGCACGCTGGTGCCCACCTTTCCCGCCGCCCGGTACCTGGTGCAACGCGGCGAGGTGGAGCATGGGCGTTTGCAGCTCGATCGCGACGCGGTGAGCTACCTCGCCGAAAACTACGAGCCGCTCCTGCGGACCGGGCAGATGGAGATGCTCGAGACACCGGCGGGCGCGGTCGAGGAGATCGTGCCCGGCGTAGCGGTCGAGCTGTTCCCCGGGCATACGCGCCAGTTGATGGTGGTGCATCTTGCGGCCCAGGGGAGACGAGCCTGCTATGTCTCGGACCTGGTGCCAACGGCCGCGCATCTCGACCCAACCTGGGTGATGAGCTACGACCTGGACCCGCTGCGAACGATCGAAGAGCGCAAGCGCTTCTACGCCCAGGCCATCCCCGAGGAGTGGCTGGTCGTCTTCCCGCACGACCACGCACAGCCCCTCGGCGTCATCGAGCCCGGCGAGCGCGGCCGCCCGGTACTGCGGGCACTCTAGGCGCGCCGGCTTATGCGAGGGGCTTGCGCAGGCGGCCGGCTTGGCTCGACCGCCTGCGCCTCCGGGCTAAGCGTGCCTGGAGTGTTTCTTGGGGTGCTTGGGATGGTGCTTCTTCTTGTGTACGGGAGGGTTGCCAGTGCCCGTGCCGCCACCGGCCCCTGTTCCCGTTCCCGTCCCAGTCCCCGTCCCAGTCCCAGTCCCAGTCCCGGTCCCGGTTCCAGTTCCAGTCCCG
>DASWUY010000546.1:0-4241 GCA_036401435.1 Acidobacteriaceae bacterium
TAGGAGAAGCGCTGCAGCCAGATGTGGAAGAGCAGCAGCCCGTCTCCCTTGTTGCTGGGGTGCTTGCGCTCTAGCGAAAAGGCCAGCGCCGAGGTTACGAAATCGATGACCAGGAAGGTGAGGAAGTAGGCCAGCAGCTTCTCGAAGTTCACCGCGCTCGCGGCCTCGGGATGGAAGTAGCGTTGCCATAGATACTCGAGCAGGCTGGCGACAAACATCAGGTCGATGAACGGGGAGACCAGCGGCAGCAGGATCTGAAACACCAGAATGTTCGGCAGCGCGAAGAAGCCCATGGCGGGGTTGGTGCGGAAGGCCTGCTTGTGCTTGAAGACGGCCTGCAGGATGCCGAAGGACCAGCGGAAGCGCTGCCGCAGCAGCCCGCGCGCATTCACCGGCGCCTCGGTAAAGGCCAGGGCGCGATCCTCGTAGATCACCTTATAGTTTTGCTCCAGCAGGTTCATGGTCAGGTCCGCATCTTCAGCCACGGTGTTGATGGGGTAGCAGCCCCCGGTGCGAACCGCCGCCGTGCGCCATGCCCCAATGGCCCCGGGCACCACTGTGACCACGTTGAACAGGTCCAGCGCGCGCCGCTCAAAGTTCTGGCTGGTGATGTATTCAAGCGCCTGCCACCGGGTCCACAGGTTGACCCGGTTGCCCACCTTGGCATTGCCCGCCACCGCACCAATGCGGTCGTCGGCAAAGTGCGCGATCAGCTGCGAGATGGCGTCGGGAGCGATCACCGTGTCGGCATCGATGCCGACATAGAAGTCTTCATCCAGCTGGTCGATGGCATAGTTCAACGCCTCTGCCTTGCCCGCGTTGGGCTTGGTCAGAATGGTAACCGCGCCGGTTGCAATCTCTGCCGCGTAGGCGCTGCGCGCCACCTGCAGCGTCTTGTCTGTCGACCCGTCATCGATCACCAGGATGCGCAGGTTGCGGTAGTCCGAGCGCATCACCGACCGTACCGTGCGCACAATGACCGTCTCCTCGTTGTAAGCCGGAATCAGCACGGCGACTCGCGGGTGAAAGGGCCCGGAGGAGGGATCAGCGACAGGCGCCTTGCGCGTACGCAGCCGGTCGATGAGAGCGAAGATGCCGATGATGATCAGCCGGCCGCTCATTAACACATCCCCGGCAAAGAAGAGGATGACCACGCTGCGGCTGATGGTCGAGAAGAGCAGAAAGGCCACCCAGTCCACCCGCGCGCCCCACCGCATCCGCGCCGGCAGCGGCGGCATCACCTGGGCCGTGGTCTTGCCCATCAGGCCAGAGACGGGAACGATCTGGTAGCCGCGCGCGCGCAATGTAGTAATCAGCAGCGGCAGAGACGCGACCGTGGCCGAGCGATCTCCTCCGCCGTCGTGCATCAGCACGATGGACCCGCGCAGCTCGGACCGGTCCTTCATTGCGTCCAGCTGCTCAATCACGCTCTGCACGATCTCCTGCGGCGACTTGCGCGGGTGCTCATCCCAGTCGTTGGTGTCAATCTTGTTGCCCACGATGGTGTAGCCCATCTGCTGGATCATGTAGGCGGGCGCTGCCTGGTCGTTCGTGTCCGGATCCTGGTCGATCGAGTAGGGGGGACGGAAGTAGAGCGGCTGCACGCCCAGCTCCGCGCCAAAGAGCCTTTCGGTCAGATTCAGCTCCAGCTGCACCTGCCGCTGCGAGATTTCGCTGATGTCCGGGTGGGTGAAGGTGTGGTTGCCGATCTCGTGGCCCTCGCGCACATACCGCCGCAGCAGGCCGATATTGTCCTGGCCCTCTAGGCCGATCACCAGGAAGGTGGCCTTTACGTTGTACCGCTTCAGGATGTCGAGAATGCGCGGGGTCCACTTCGGGTCCGGCCCATCGTCAAAGCTGAGCGCCAGCTTCTTCGGGTTATAACCGTAGTACCGCGCCTGGAACGGGTGCGGCAGCAGGGTCATGCGTTCATCGGTGATGGTGAACTTGTCGGCGTCGAGGAAGATCTGCCGCACGCCGCTGCGGGGCTGCGCGACGATGCGCAGGATGTCGCCCTCGCCCTCCACATCAATGTCGTTGCCCGCAGGCACGGCCTGCAGCGACTTCGGCCCGCTCGCATCCGACGGGTGGTCCCAGATCGACCACAGCGAAGGATCTTCCATACCCAGGCGCCACAGCGCAAAGGTGCGCAGCCCCATCTGGCGCGCGGCGCGCAGCTCATTCAGCCCTGTCACTCCGTCCAGGAACCACACCTGGTGCCGCACATGCGCGTCCACGTCGTCGTAGGCAAAGTGCGCGTTCAGCTCATCGCCTTCCAGGTGCACATCAGCGCCCGCATCGGCGGCCAGGCTCCAGGCCTGCTGTACCGTCACATCGTCCACACCTTCGACACGCGCCGAGGAGAGCTTTCCATCCTTGCCCAGCGGCTGCTGCCAGTCATACCCGTAGTTGCCCATCGCGCACAGAATCTTCTGCTTGGGCACGTACTTCAGGGCGCGGGCGAGGTTAGCTTCAAACCAGTCTTCGGCAGCCACCGGGCCGGGCTCGGAGGTCTCCTCGTGCTGGTCGTAGTTCATCAGGATGACGCCGTCCGTGGCTGCGCCCATCCCCTTCAGGTACGCCGCGTCGGCGCTCGATGCTACGTTGACGTAGAGCTTGCGCCCCTTGGCGGCAAAGTCGGTGTGCAGCTCGTTGGCCCAGGCCACGTACGCCGGCTCGGCAGCGTCGGGCAGCTGCTCAAAGTCCAGGCAGATGCCGCGGTACTTCGGGTTGGCATCGAGAAAGGTGTCCAGGTCCGCGTGCAGACGCTCCCGCGCCACCGGGCTGGCCAGGACGCGGCCGATCCGGTCTCCCTCCCAGTTGCTCGTGGTCAGGCTGTAGTTGTTCAGCATGGGGAAGATTTCGGTATCTTCCTTGGACGCCGCGATGACCCGCGCCACCCGGTTGTCGGGGTCCACGCCATGCACGCCGGTTCGGTCCACCACGTTGTACAGGTGGGCCGGAGCGTAGTACGTCGCCGCCTCCAGCGCAGCATCATCGGTCGTCACATGAAGCCAGTCGGGAAAGAGCAGGTCGATCTGGTGGACATGCGCCTTGAGCGAGGCATAGCTCGGGTCGTCGTTCACGTAGAAGGCCGCGCGCAGCCCTTCATCCGTGTTCAGCGGGATGTCAGAGGGCTTGCGATAGCTCCTGCGGCGAGGCGGGCGGGAGCCATGCAGCTTGAGGTCGGAGGCGTGGCTTTCCTTGAGCGCGCGAAAGTTCCGCTTGTCGGTGGGCAGCAGCAGCTCAGGCAGGGTCTGGCGCTTGATGACGCCAATGGTGAACAGCGCCAGCAGCACCGTTGAGACGATGGCCACCACGTCCAGCGCCCTGCGCAGACGCGTCCATCGCTTGCGCTGCGGATCATAAAAGACCGGCTTGTTCATTCTCTGTCTGCGTCTGGAAAAGTGCGGCGCGCGCCTCTCCGCCATCCTACTGCATCCGCCGCGGGCCGGGGGCGCAGGGGGACGGGCCCGCCACGCTTGTATCATTCCTCTGGGATGCTGCCTCGCAAGCGCGATCAAGACCGGCGCAGCATGGCACCGGCAGCCGCGGCAGCCGGCCCGGGGCTGCCGGCGTGGAACCGCGCGGCCTGGGCAGCCGCGCTCCTCGCCGGACTGGCGCTGCGCCTGTGGTGGGTGCATGCGCACGCGGCGCTAGAGGGCGACCCCCAGGTCTATGCCGACATCGCGCGCAACTGGCTGACGCACGGCGTCTACGGCGTCACCACGTCATCACCGGCCCCCGTGAGTTCCGGCGCACCGGCCGGGGCCAGCACCGTCCAGCCCACGCTCATCCGCCTGCCCGGGTACCCGCTCTTCCTCGCGCTGTGTTTCCGGCTCTTCGGGCTGGCGCGCCTGCGCGCCGTGCTGCTGGTGCAGGTGGCCGTTGACCTCGGTACCTGCGCGCTGCTGGCCTCGGTGGCCCGGCGCCTGTGGAGTCGCCGCGCCGGCATGGTCACGCTGTGGCTGGCGGCCCTCTGCCCGTTTACCGCAACCTATGTCGCCGCCCCGCTCACGGAGACGCTGGAGCTTTTCGCGATGGCGGCAGCGCTGTTCCTCTTTGCACGCCTCGCAGGCGCCCCGGCCGGCGACGAAGACCGCGACCACATGCTTCTGGCAGGGCCCCAACCGTGGCGCAAGGCATGGGTGCCGGCGCTGCTGCTCGGGCTAAGCTGGTCCTACGCCGCGCTGCTGCGCCCGGACGGTGCGCTTCTCGCCGTCACCCTCTGCCCCGCGCTC
>DASWUY010000547.1:0-2477 GCA_036401435.1 Acidobacteriaceae bacterium
GGCGAAGAATTCTCCTTTTGCCACTCCTGATGCGAACGGCAACATCGTCAAGAACAAGCTGCGCAATGAGCAGTACGGCGCCTCGATCGGCGGGCCGGTCTTCAAGGACAAGCTCTTCTACTTCGCCAATTACGAGAAGCAGCAGTTCATCATCGAGAGCCCCGCCTCGGCGACGGAGCCTTCGGTCGCGTTCCAGGCCCAAGCCAAGCAGGTGCTGGCGCAGTACGGGATTCCCGTGAACCCGGTGCAGCAGAACGTGCTCAACGCGCTGTGGCCGGCCTATGCGCTGACCGGTCCGGCAACCAGCAGCACGGTCACCTCGAACTACTCCAATGCCTCGCCGATTACGGGATACAGTTACAACGGCGTAGCCAAGATGGACTACACGATCAACTCGAAAAACACGCTATCCGGTCGCGCCTACGGAGGACAGGGCAACCAGATCGCCCCGGTAGGGACGCAGCTGCCCTATTACTTCGAAGAGGGTCCGATCCACGTCTTCAACTACTCGGCCACGCTGAACACGGTGCTCACGCCGCATTTGACCAACCAGGTCCTGATCGGGGTGAACTACTTCAACCAGGTGTTCTACGACCAGAACCACACCTTTAATATGGAGGCGCTTGGCCTGAACACGGGCGTTGACCCGGCCAAGCTCTCAGGCGCGCCGGCGATCACCATCAGCGGTTTTGACAACCTTTCGAATGCGACGCCGCCGTCAGGCCGCAACGACATTACGGGCCTGATCACCGATACGATCGCGCAGTCGATTGGCAAGCACGAGTTCCGGTATGGCGGCGAGTTCCGCCAGGGCCAGGTGGACGAGTTCTATCATCGCCACGAGCGCGGGCTGTTTCAGTATGACGGCACGCAGGGACCGTGGTCGCAGACGACCGCCGGAAGCTCGGCCTGCGACGCGCTGGCGGGCGGCGGAGGGGGCACGGTAAGGCGCGCGGCGGCAAAGGCTGGCATTACTCCGGCCTTTACAGATACGGCCACGCTCGCTCTCGCGGACTACCTGGCTGGGTGCGCGGTCAAGGATGGCATCACCGTGGGAGACACGGCGCGCCAGGTCTTTGTCAACACCTACGACCTGTTCTTTCAGGATGCATGGCAGATCAGTTCCCGGTTTAACCTGAACTACGGAGCGCGGTATGACTACCTCGGTCCGCTGCACAACGGCGCCAAGAACCTGTCAGTCTTCCGCCCGAATGCAAGCGGAACGACCACGCCGGGTGTTGCCTTCCAGGGTGCCCAGATCGGCAGCCTCTTTGAGCCGGCGCACGACGACATCAGCCCGCGTATCGGCTTCACCTATAGCCCGCGCGATACGGCCGGCGTTGTGGTGCGGGGCGGCTTCGGGGTCTTCTTCGACGAGCCGAATCTGAATCCCTTCCTCGACAATCGGCCTCCGAATGGTGGCGCATCCGGTGCGGAGAGCAATCCTGCCGGTCCCAGCCCCGTGTCAACCCTTGGATACACGGACCAGGTGATCCCGAGCAATGGCGCCCTGCTCTTTCCGACCAGCGGCACCTTTGCGCCCTATGGCACCGATGCCAGCGGCGCTCCGATCACGAGCCGGCCTACGCCCACCAGCACGCCGGTGAATAATTACAACCTGTTCAGTGTGAATCCTAACTTTCGCAGCGCCTATAACTGGAACTACAACCTGAACGTGGAAAAGAGCCTGGGCCCGAACCTGATCGCCACGCTCGGTTATGTGGGATCGCAGGGCCGCAAGCTGCTGATCATCCATGACATCAACCAGGCACAGGTGGGTACCACCGGCCTGGGCACCTTCAATCAGAATGCGACTCGTCCGCTGGAGATGAGCACGGGCGGTCTCTACGGCACGTATCCGTTCTACGGAGTGATCAACGAGATCGACTCGGCAGGCACTTCGAACTACAACTCGCTGCAGACTACGATTCGTTCCACGAACTGGCACGGGCTTACCTCGCAATTCGGCTACACCTGGGCGCATGGACTGGACGAGATGACGCAGTATCGGAACGCGGTGCCGCAGAACAGCTTGGACCTCAAGTCGGACTATGGCAACATGGATTACGATACCCGCAACAACTTCACAGCCTACCTGAACTATGCGCTGCCTGGAGATGGGATGGCCGGCCCGCACTGGCTGACCCATGGCTGGCAGCTGAACAGCCTGATCAGCCTGCACAGCGGACAGCCGTATAGCGTCTACACTGGTACCGATACCAGCGGCACCGGCGAAGGCGAGGACCGGGTGAACCAGGTAGGGTTTTTCGTCAAGGGGAACCGGCAGATTGCCAACCACAGTGGCAGCCTGTCATGGTTCACCAATGACCCGGCGCACCCGACCTTTGTCGCCCCGGTGAACAACTTCGGCAGCATGCGACGCAACCAGCTCTATGGGCCCGGCTACGAGGACGTGGACTTCTCTGTCTTCAAGGATGGGCATATCACGGAGAAGGTGATGGCGCAGTTCCGGGTGG
>DASWUY010000548.1:0-1678 GCA_036401435.1 Acidobacteriaceae bacterium
ACAACGGGCGCCTGCTGGAGCACTTCCACGAAGGCAACATGACCTACCGAGTGGCCGGCATCCACCAGGAGACGCCGGAGCGATGGCTCGAGGTCTCGCCCGAACTCGCGCAGCGACGCAAGATTGCGAGCGGCCAGTGGGTAGATGTTATCTCTCGACGCGGGCAGCTGCGAGTGCAGGCGCTGGTGACGGATCGTGTCCGAGGCAACCAGCTGTTTATCCCGCTCAACTCGCCACAGGACCCCGTCAACGTGCTCACCTCCAGCGAAGTGGATCATGTGACGCACACGCCCGCCTACAAGGAGCTTGCGGTGAAGATGAAGGTGCTGCCGTGGCGGGGCGAGAACCCCTTACGCTCGCTCAACTTCCGCAACGGGCACCCTACTCCGCAGAACGGGGTGGAAGTGGAACGGAAGTGGAAGCGCGCAGACTACCGGATGCCGGGGCTGGCGCCGGAGCTGGTCCAGATCAAGAGCAGGAGCTAGCACCTACAGGAGCAAGATGGCAAAGCCAGTAGACTTCCGGCCGGTTCCCAGGCCAGCGACAGAAGAGTTACAGCGTAAGCTCGACGCGGCGCCGCTCGAACATGCAGATGCCGTGCTGAATGCCTACCGGGTGCTGCAGATGCTGCACGACACCGATACGCTGGACATGGTGCGCGGGCTGCTGGGCGCAGGAGACACGGTGCTGAACGAAGCAGTGAGTGTGATGACCTCACCCGCCTCGGTGCGCGCCATCCGCAACCTGCTGCTGCTGGTGAACCTGCTGGGCGAGGTGGATCCGGAGGTGCTGCACGCGCTGAGCGACGCCCTGGCGCCGCTGATCAAGCCTGCGGCGGACCGGCCCAAGGCTCCGTCAATCTTTTCGCTGGCCGGCAAGGTGTTCTCGCGCGATGTGCGCCTGGTATTGGGGATCGGGCTGATCGCTGCCGGGAGCATAGGCCAGAGCCTGCGCAAGCGACAGAACTGACCCTGTGAAGCTGCTTTCGGGAGCGGGCTACTCGTCGTCGCCGATGGGCTGCCCGGGCGGCACGGCAGGCGCTGCGGGCGCAGCGAACCTGGATGGGTCCTTCTCAAACGCGCCAATCTGCTGCAGGGCTCCGGCCCGGTGTGCAGCTTCAAGCGGCCTGCTGTCACCGGTGTGCGCCTGGAGCCAGCTCTTTAGATCGCGCACCTGGTAGGCAGCCATGTCGCGCACCGTGGCGCTCTCCTCCTCGTTTGCTGCGAGAGCCAGCAGGTGACGCAGCACGACGTCTTCGACGGTGGCCTGAGTCAGTGCTGCTTGTCCGTCCAGGCGAGGCGCAAACCAGGTGGACGCAAGCACCTGGTGCAGCACCTCATCGAGGCCGGGAAGCGACCTGTCGCGGCTGTTGTAGTCGAGCAGGCGTGCAGCGCGCGTGGGTTCAAAGAGCAGGCTGGCGGTGATTTCAGCGGCCGACGCAACCGCCGCCTGAGGGTCAAAGGTGAGGCCGGTGCGGGTGGCAAACGACTCTCGCGTTGCGGGGTACCCGGGCGGCCGCGGCGGCAGGGTAGCAAGCAGCTGAGGCGGCAGCGTGAGTGTGCCCGCGTCAAGCGTGCGGAGAACGGCCGCGAGCGCCTTGCGTTGCTCGGCGCCGGAGACATTCTTGGGCGGGGACTGCCCATCGCCGCGCAGCGAGTACCGGTAGTCCAGTCCGCCG
>DASWUY010000549.1:0-17668 GCA_036401435.1 Acidobacteriaceae bacterium
TAAAGGTGGCCAGCATGACGGAGATGGCGATGAGCCAGGGGTTGACGCCCTGGTTGGGAGCGCCGGCGGGGGCGGATTGCTGGGCGGCGGCGTCGGCCATGGCGGGAGGGGGCGCGGGTGCGGTGTCTTTTTGAGTTTAGAAGTGGGTATTTGGATGCAGTGGATGGCTGCTGCCTGGGCGGCAGCTTTGAAGGGGGCAACAAGAGGGGTTTGGGGGTGGGGCAGCCTCTTGCATCCTGGTGGAGCGTGCTGCATCAGATAAGTTGACAACAAGTCACTCAAGTGAGAAGCTGGGACAGCGGCATAGGTCCGGCGGCTACACACACAGGCGGAGAGCAAGCAATGGCGAAGATTATCGGAATCGATCTGGGAACAACGAATTCAGTAGTAGCGGTGATGGAGGGTGGGGAGCCGAAGGTGATCGCCAACGAGGAAGGCGGTCGGACGACCCCCTCGGTGGTGGGCTTTACCAAGAGCGGCGAACGGCTGGTGGGCCAGGTGGCCAAGCGCCAGGCGATTACCAACCCTGAGAACACCGTGTACTCGATCAAGCGGTTCATGGGCCGGCGTGCCAATGAAGTGAATGACGAGATGAAGATGGTGCCGTACAAGGTGAAGCAGCAGGGCGATCACCTGGTGGTGGAGGCGCAGGGCAAGGATTTTACCCCGCCCGAGATCTCGGCGATGATCCTGCAGAAGCTGAAGAAGGCGGCGGAAGACTACCTGGGCGGCTCGGTGACCGAGGCGGTCATCACGGTTCCGGCGTACTTCAACGATGCGCAGCGGCAGGCGACCAAGGATGCGGGCCGGATCGCCGGGCTGGACGTGAAGCGGATTGTGAATGAGCCGACGGCGGCAGCGCTGGCGTATGGGCTGGACAAGAAGAAGGACGAGACGATTGCAGTCTATGACTTCGGCGGCGGGACCTTTGATGTCTCGATCCTCGAGGTGGGCGACGGCGTCATCGAGGTCAAGGCGACGAACGGCGACACGCACCTGGGTGGGGACAACATCGACCAGAAGATCGTGGACTGGCTGATCGATGAGTTCAAGAAGAAGGAAGGGCTGGACCTGCGCGCCAAGGGCAACGAGATGGCGCTGCAGCGGCTGAAGGATGCCGCCGAGCGGGCGAAGATCGAGCTCTCGACGGCGATGGAGACAGAGATCAACCTGCCCTTCGTGACGGCTGACGCAAGCGGGCCGAAGCACCTGGTCGAGAAGCTGAGCCGGGCGGGCCTGGAGCGGCTGGTCGACGACCTGCTGCAGCGGTCGCTCGAGCCGTGCAAGAAGGCGATGGCCGATGCCGGCGTGGACGCCTCAAAGATCGACGAGGTGGTGCTGGTGGGTGGTCAGACCCGGATGCCGAAGATCCAGGAGCTGGTCAAGCAGCTGTTTGGCAAGGAGCCGCACAAGGGCGTGAACCCGGATGAGGTCGTCGCAATCGGGGCGGCGGTGCAGGCGGGCGTGCTCTCGGGCGATGTGAAGGACCTGCTGCTGCTGGATGTGACGCCGCTGACGCTGGCGATTGAGACGATGGGTTCGGTGGCGACGCCGATGATCCCGCGCAATACCACGATCCCGACCAAGAAGACGGAGACGTTTTCGACGGCTTCTGATTCGCAGACCGAGGTTGAGGTGCATGTGCTGCAGGGTGAGCGGCCGATGGCGGCGCAGAACCGGACGCTGGGCAAGTTCAAGCTGTCGGGGATTCCGCCGGCTCCGCGCGGGGTGCCGCAGATCGAGGTCACGTTTGACATCGATGCGAACGGCATTCTGAACGTGACGGCGAAGGACAATGCGACGGGCAAGGACCAGAAGATCACGATCACTTCGTCGTCTGGCCTGAGCAAGGAAGAGGTTGAGCGGATGGCCAAGGAAGCCGAGGCGCATGCTTCGGAAGACAAGGCGGCGCGCGACCAGATTGAAAGCCGCAACGGGCTCGACTCCCTGGTCTACAACGTGGAGAAGATGCTGAAGGATGCGGGCGGCAAGGTGTCCGGCGCGGAGAAGGCGGAGGTGGAGTCAGCGCTTGCCTCGGCCAAGTCCACACTCGGCGGCCTGCCTACGGTGGACCAGCTGAAGAGCGAGCATGAGAAGCTGACCGCTGCGTCGCACAAGCTGGCCGAGTCCATGTACAAGGCGGCGCCGGGCGGCGATGGTCCGATGCCGACCGATGGCGCGGCTGCAAGTGCCGGGACGGCGGACACGGCGAAGCAGGACGAAGGGGTGATCGACGCGGAGTACGTGGACGTCGAGCCGAAGCGGTAAGAAGGCACCTTCTGGTCGGCTGGTGGTAGAACGGCGGGGCTCCCTCCTGGTGAGGCAGCCCCGCAGCTTTCTCCGACGGAGAGGGTTGGTACGGTAAGGGCGTGAGCCGTCTCTGGAAGCGGCGAGGAAGCGGTGAGTTGGGGGACAGCGGCCAGGCAGGCAGGGGACCGCGCGAAAGTGGCACCGAGATGACAAAGACTCTTTGGAAGTGCGAGCAGTTACGGGCGGGACAGATTTACAACAAGGTGCTGTTTGATTCGCAGCGCGAGGCCGAGCAGTTCATGCGGCAGATGACGAAGGTGGAGCCGGACATCTTCTGGCGCATGGAGCCGGTGCCGATGGCGGCGGTGTGGAACTAGGCTGGCGATGCGCAGGCGGCGCGTGTTTCTGATGGCGAGTGCGCCCTGGCGGGCATGGGGGCGGCGGGGCGCATGGGGGAGCGGTGCGCCGGCTGCCGTGGCAGGTGCGTGAGCGATGCCTGAGGGGCACGAGATTCACCGGTTTGCGGAGCGGCACGGCAGGGCCTTCAAGGGGAAGAGAGTACGGGTGGAGTCGCCGAATGGCGGCTTCCCGGATGCGGGCGTATTGGATGGGCGCAAGCTGGGCGAGGTGGTGGCGATTGGCAAGCATCTCGGTTACAGATTCGGCCGCGACCTGATGCTGCATGTGCACCTGGGCCAGTATGGAGACTTTCGCGAGGGGACGATGCCGTACCCGGAGCCGAAGGGCGCGCTACGGTTGCGCGTCTCGAGCCGGAAGGACTGGATCGAGCTGCGTGGTCCAACGGACTGCTCCATCTTTTCAGAGGCGGACTGGACGAGGCTGGCGGCGCGACTGGGGCCTGACCCGCTGAACGCGGGCGCGGACCCGGGGCCGGCGCTGGCCGGGATGGCGGGCAGGAAGACGCCCATCGGTGTGCTGCTGATGGACCAGTCCGTGGTGAGCGGGATTGGCAACATCTACCGGGCGGAGTTGCTCTACCGCGCCGGCATTCATCCTGACCGGCCGGGCAGGGAGGTGCCTCTGGCGGCACTCGAGGGCATCTGGCGCGATGCGGTCACGCTGATGCAGGATGGAATGGTGGATCGACGGATGGTGACCACGCGGGCCGAGCACAGGCTGCATGGAGCGGGCAGGGCGCGTGATGAGGAGACGCACTACGTCTACCGGCGGCAGGAGAAGCCTTCCCGGGTATGCGGGACTCTGATTGAGAGCAAGCCGATGGCAGGGCGCACAGTGTACTGGTGCGGCGGCTGCCAGCCGGCCGTGAAGAAGAGCTGAGGGATAGGTAACGATGGCAGCGCCGCAACAGAAGGACTACTACGGCACGCTGGGCGTAAAGAAGACGGCGACCCCGGACGAGATCCGGAAGGCGTTCCGCAAGCTCGCGCGCAAATTCCACCCGGACGTGAACCCGAACAACAAGAAGGCGGAGGAGAAGTTCAAGGAGATCTCCGAGGCGAACGATGTTCTGAGTGACGAGAAGAAGCGGAAGGTCTTTGACCAGTTCGGTTTTTACTCGGACCAGATCGATCCGGCGCAGGCGGAGGCCGCTGCGCGGGGCGGGTATGGCGGTTTTCCAGGCGCGGGCACGGCAGCCGGGGGGACGCGGTCGCAGGGTGGCGTTCCGTTCGATTTTGACGGCTTTGATTTCTCGGATTTTGCGAGCAGTACGGGTGGGCGCGGACGGACTGGGGCGACGAGCGCTGGCAGCGGCGGGTGGCGGGACATCTTCTCGGGGATGTTTTCGCAGGGCGGTGCGCAGCCCCAGCAGGGCCCGCAGCCTGGCACCGATCTGGACTACCAGGTGGATGTGGACTTCTGGACGGCGATCCGCGGCGGCACGATGCGGCTGCAGATTGAGCACCAGCAGGTCTGCCCGAGCTGCAAGGGCAAGGCGTCGTCTGACGGGCCGCGCGAGTGTACGGAGTGCCATGGCACGGGCCAGGTGACCCAGATGCACGGGCAGATGAAATTCAACGTGCAGTGCAAGGGGTGCGGGGGCAAGGGGAAGATCGAAAATGCGTGCTCCACCTGCCATGGGGAGAGCACCGTGCGGAAGATGGAGCCGGTAGAGTTTCGGATCAAGCCGGGAACGCGGGACGGGCAGCGGATCCGGCTGGCCGGGAAGGGAAACGCAGGCGGCCACGGGGGCGCGCCGGGGGATCTTTACCTGGTGATGCGCATTGGCAGCCACCCGATCTTTGCCCGGCAGGGCGATGACATTGCCGTGAAGGTGCCGGTGACGGTGGTGGAGGCGGCGCTGGGGGCGAAGATCGAGGTGCCGACGATTGACGGCCGGACGCAGCTGAAGATTCCGCCGGGCACGCAGAACGGGCAGAGGCTGCGGATGCGGGAGCGTGGGGTGCCGTCAGCGGTGCATGAAGGCAAGCGCGGGGACCAGATGGTGACGGTGGAGGTGGTCGTGCCGCAGCTACGCGATGAGCGGTCCAAGGAGATCCTGCGGGAGCTGGCGAAGCTGAACCCGGATGACCCGCGGGACCCCATGTGGGCGCAGGTGTAGGGAGTCATGGCTCCGCTGCAGCCGGCCGCGGCTGCAATGGAGGGATGCTATGATCCACACCAAAGCGGCAGCGGAGCTGGGAACGATGGCCACGAAGCGGAAAACCCGGGGCGCGTACATGATCTCTTCTGTTGCGGAGATGTACGAGATCCACCCGCAGACCCTGCGCCTGTACGAACGCGAGGGGCTGCTGAAGCCTTCGCGCACCGAGGGCAACACGCGGCTGTACACCGATGAAGACCTGGAGCGGCTGGAGTTCATCCTGAACCTGTCGCGCGACCTGGGCGTAAACATCTCGGGCATTGCGATCATCCTGCAGATGCGTGAGCGGATGGAAGAGATGAACCACCAGATGCAGGGCTTTGTGGACTATGTGCGCACCGAGATGCTGGCGCGCATGCAGGGAGAGGGAGCGCCGGCGGAGGGCGCGATCGTGCCGCTGCGGCGGCCGATGATGGTGCCGGCTCCGAAGACGAAGCGGTAGCTTCTCGCCGCGGCACAGGGGAGTTGTTGCCGCGGCTGCAAGCCGGCGGGGCGCTGCCCTGTAGGCCATCGCAACGATGGGAGAGAATGGGACAGCGGCGCGCGAGAGCAGGGCCACGCCAACCATGATCAAAATCCTGTTTAGCCTGTTTGTGCTGGGCGTCTTCGGCCTGGTGACCTCGAGCGTGTTTGCCGGGATGGTGTTTGCCGGCGTGGCTCGTTTTTTGAGGAGCCGGCGGCGGCGCCCGGCGCGCGTCTACCTGCCTGCGGTGAGCCTGTTGAAGCCGCTGCATGGCGCGGAGCCTGAGCTGGACGAGCACCTGTCTACCTTCTTTGAACAGGACTACCCGGAGTACGAGATCCTATTTTGCGCCCGCGACCGCGAGGACCAGGGGGTGCAGATCGCGCGCGAGGTAGCGCAGCGGTATCCACACATCCCGGTGCAGTTTCTCTTTGTCGATGGGCCGACCCACGTCAATGCCAAGGTCTCGTCGCTGCAGCGCATGGAGGCGGCCGCGGCGTATGACCTCTTTGTCATCAGCGACAGCGATGTGCGGGTGACGCCAGGGTATTTGCGGGCGGTGGTTGCGGACTTTGCGGACCCGGCGGTGGGGGCGAGCACCTGCCTCTACCGGGGGATCGCGAAGCAGGGGTTCTGGGCACAGCTTGAGGCCTCGGGCATGTCTGTGGAGATGACTTCAGGGGTGATGGCCGCGTCGGTGATGGAGGAGATGCGGTTCCTGCTGGGGCCGACGATGTCGATGCGCCGGGAGTGCGTGCGGGGGATCGGCGGGTTTGCGACGCTGGGGGATTACTGCTCGGATGACTTCCTACTAGGGCGGGAGATTGCCGGACTGGGCTACAAGGTAGTTCTCTCCGGCCATGTGATTGACCACATCGTGCTCAACCAGAGCTTCACGACGTCGATCAAGCACCAGGTGCGGTGGATGAAGTCGACGCGCTTCTCGCGGCCCAAGGGGCATTTCGGCACGGGCCTGACGTTCAGTGTTCCGTTCGGGCTGCTGGCGGGCGCGGCTGCGCTGGCCCTAGGTCATCCCTTGGCAGGGGTGGGGCTGGTTGCTTACGGGATCCTGAACCGGATGCTGCTGGCGGGCGTGGTGGCCGGCCTGGTGGTGGAGGATGGCGCCTTGCTGCGGACGATGATGCTCTACCCGCTACGGGACCTGATGGGCTTTTTCTTCTGGGCGGCCAGCTATACGAGCGGCACGATCCTGTGGCGGGGGCGGGTGTACCGGCTGGGGGCGAGCGGCCTGATGCAGCCAGCCGGGGAGTGATCCTGCTCGGCCTTCGGCGCGTGCTAGGCTCGGAGGGCTGACTCCTCAAAGTGCAGCAACAGGTCGGCGGGGTCCTGCCACACCTCAACGCAGCCGGCATCGCGCAGGTCGTCGCGCTTCCAGCCTCCACAGGTAAGGCCGATGACGGGGATGCCGAGCTTGCCGGCCGCCATAGCGTCCCATGGCGTGTCGCCGAGCGCCACTGCTTGCTCCGCCTTCTTTCCGATCTTCTTGAGGGCGGAGGCGAAAATGTCTGCTTCGGGTTTGGAGGCCTTGGCGTCGGCGCTGGTTGAGGCCTCGTCGACGAGGTCTTCCATGCCGATGATCCTGGCGTAGGTGGGCAGGTCCTCCTGCTCGGACGAGGTAGCGAGCACGATCTTCATCCCGGAGTCGCGCACGCGCTGCAGCAGTTCACGAGACTGCGAGAAAGCGACGATGCGGGCCATGTAGTCGCGGTGAAAGATGTCCTCGCGGAACTCCTTAAGGGGCTTTTCGAGGCGCTCGCGATCCGCCTCCGGCACGAAGCAGGGGATGACCTGGTCTCCGCCCTTGCCGATCTGGCGCCAGGCCTCATCCATGCCGATGTGGATGCCGAAGTGTTCAAAGGTGCGGCGCCAGGCTTCAGCGTGGAGGGTGTTGCTGTCGACGAGGGTTCCGTCGATGTCGGTAAGCAGGACTTCGGGCATGGATCCTCCGGGCCGCCGCAAAGGCGCCGCTGGGCTTTGAGATGCCGCGTGGAGGCGGAGCGAGTGGCCGGGGCGGTACGGGGAGGGAAGCGTCAGACCGGGCGATCGGTATAGAGGGTTTTGTCGGAGACGACCTGCAGGCGCACCAGGCCGGGACCGAGCAGTGCCTGCACATGCGCATCCCACTCGGGCGGTACAACGAGGAAGTGCCGGACACCGTGTCCCCAGAGGGAGACCAGCTCTGAGTCTTCAAGGAAGACGTGGGGGACATCGGGATAGAACGAGCCCCAGAGCATGGAGCTGGAGCGGCCGTTGACCAGGAGTGCCTGGCGATGGGTGTAGAAGATGACGGACGAGGCATTGGCCTGGTCGCCGTAGACGATCAGCTGGTCGCGAATGGGCGCCGTGGCGCCGTGCGCGGGATCCTCCGGAAGACCGTCCATGCGGTTGATGGTGTCGGCCATGGCGCGGGAGGAGAGCAGAGGCTCAAAGCGGACCAGGGCAAGATGCGCGGCGACGAGGAAGATGGCTGAGGTGAAGGCGACGGAGACGGTGGACTCGAAGGCATGCCCCCGGCGGCGGAGGAGGAACGCGGCCAGGGGTCCGGTGAAGAGGACCAGGGCGGCGAGAGCAGCGGGGAGGCGGAGGGCGGCGAAGGAGGGGCCGGTGAGGTCAAAGAAGTGAGACATGGAGAGCGAGTAGTCGCCCACGGCACGGTGCGCGAGCAGGGTGCCGATGTCGGCCACAAAGGGCAGGCTGCGGGAGGCCCACAGCCCGTAGCCGAGGGCGCAGGCGCAGCCGATGCCGACCACGGCGAAGGCAGCGTTGGCGGCGAGGAGCCAGGTCTGCTCGGGGCCGGGGGGGTGGCGCGCCTCCTCCATGCCGGCGATGGCGCCGGCCGTGAGCAGCAGCAGGGCGAAGTAGGAGGGGAAGGTGTAGTACTCCTGGTTGGTCGAGAGGGAGAAGAAGACCAGGATAAAGCCGGCATAGAGGGAGAGGAGCAGCGCGGAGCGGGCGCTGAAGCGTAGACGGGGGTCGGCAAGTTGGGGGTGGGCTCGGAGCCCGTGCCAGGACTCGCGGCGACGGCGCCAGGCTCGCAGGACCGCGGCGGGGAAGAAGAGGCACCAGGGGAAGAGCCAGGCGATGTGGCCGGCCCAGAAGACCCACCAGGGCTGCTTGTTGTAGTCATGCGGGTACCGCTTGCCGAGGAAGCGGAGGATGTGCTCGTTGACGAAGTAGAAGTAGAGAAAGCCGTGGACGTGGCCCGGGGTGGGGACGTTGCCGTGCGGGTGGCCGTGGTCGGGATTGCGCAGGGCGGCGAGGAGATGCCAGGGCGCGGCGATGGCGAGGAAGAGCAGCAGGCCGGTGGCGGGGCGGAGGTCTCGCCAGCGGCGCCAGTCGCCGGTGATGCAGAGGTAGGGGAGGGCCGCGGCAAGAAAGAAGACGGGCGCGATGAGGCCCTTGGCCAGTACGGCGAGCCCCAGGGCGGCGTAGCAGAGGTAGATGCGTCGCGGCTGATGGTCCTCAAGCGCGGTGAGGAAGGCATAGAAGGCGACGGCAAGGAGAAAGGCGAATATGGCTTCCGGGATGAAGATGCGGGTGAAGAGGAAGATGCCGATGGTGGTCAGCAGGGCAAGCGCTGTGTAGAGGGCGGCGCGGTCGCCGTAGGCTCGCCGGGCCCAGAGCCAGCCCATGGCCGCGCAGGCCAGGACGGAGAGCGCCATGGGCAGGTGGGTGGCAAAGACGTTGTAGCCGAAGAGGTGGTAGTCCAGCGCGGCCAGCCAGTAGGGCAGGGGCGGCTTCTCAAGGTAGCGCACGCCATTCACATAGAGGGTGACCCAGTCGCCGGTGCGGGCCATGTGCTGGGCGGCGTTGGCGTGCGTGGCATCGGCGTCGTCGAGCAGAGAGGGCGAGAGGAGCGCGGCTGCGTGCACGGCGAGAAAGAGGAGGACGAGCAGCGCCCAGGCGGGGCGGGGAGCCGTGAGCAGGGGCGGGTCGCCGGCCGCGAGTGGCGTGCGTATCTCGTTCTTTTGCGGCAGGGCAGGCGTGTCGCTCATGGGGAGAGGCTCAGGATAGCAGTGAGGGGTGGTCGGGCAGGGGATGGCCGGGGGCATCGTTTGTTGCTGCAGGCGGGCGCGGGCCTGCTCGCGGTTGTCTGCTTCGGCGAGGCGGAGGCGTGGGGCTGCGGTTAGGGCTTGCCGCGGACCCGGCGGCGGACGGTCCTGGTGGCGTTGCCGTAGACCCCGCGCAGGATACGAGGATCGACAAGCCAGTGCAGGGTGCCGGGGCGGCGGGTGCAGTCGATGCGGGCGATGGCGCCCTTGCGCACGCGGATGGCGGCGCGGCCGGAGCTGGTGATGAGAGAGCCGATGAACTGCGGCAGGTTGGGATTGTGCCCGACGATGAGCACGTTCTCACTCCCGTTCAGGTCGCCGACCATGGCCTGGAAGGCGGCGAGTGAGGCCTCGGGCGCGAGCGCGTCGGTGACCTGGATCTTGGCGTCGTAGCCGACCTCGGTGCCGACGAGAGAGGCGGTCTGGAGGGCACGCTTCAGGGGGCTGGAGACGATGAGGTCGAAGTGTACTTTGAGCGCGTTGAGGTAGCTGCCGATGAGCATGCATTGCTGCTTGCCCTCTTTGTCGAGGGGGCGCTTGACGTCGACGACGGGATTGAGGCGCCTGGTACCGGCGCTCGCGTGGCGGAGAACGTACAGGTTCATGGTGGCGAGATTCCTTGAGCGATCGCATGGCTCGCTATTCATCTCATTGTAACAATGCCTCCTGTCGTCCTCCGTATGCGGGTCGCCGCGGGAGCGTTCTCCGGGGTTCGTCGATGTGCTAGATCAGGCTGGGGGAAGGATCGAAGAGGGGGTCGCTGGGGAGGCCAGGGTCGGGACCGGGCTGCTCGGGGCCGGGAGGCAGAACGGGATCGGGGTCCGCGCCGGGCTCATCGTAACCGGGTTCGGGGCCGGGGATGGGGGAAGGAAAGGGTCCGGGGTCGATGCCGGGGAGGGTGTCAAACAGGCAGGGTGCGTTGGCCGGGCTGGTCATGCGTGTGGGAGTGGGCGGGGGACGGGGTGGTTGCTTTGGCGCGTCGGTTGCACGGCACCGAGGGGCGGGCTGGAGGCTGCCGGGGCGAGCCACACGGAGCTGCAGAGCAGGCCACCCAGCAGCCGGCGATGGGCTGCCGGTACGAACCCCTGCTGCCGCAGTGCCTGCTGGTAGGGGGGAATGCGTTGCACGCGCAGGCTGGCAAGGAGGCGGAAGGATCGATAAAGGACGTGAACGACGAGCCGGGTCCAGGGCGAGGGAGTGGCGAACTCAGAGATGACCCAGGGGGTGCCGGGGACTACCAGCGGGAGGACGCCGGCGACCAGGCTGGTCACCTCGTCGGGAGAGAGGCAGTCGAGGAGGAAGTGCGAGACCAGGAGGTCGAACCTGTCGCCGGGGGCGCAATGGAGGGGCGGGGGTGGGGACGTGGAGCCAAGGAGCGCGACCACATCGCCGGCGAGGAGCGTGACCCGGGCTGAGGCTCCTGCTCGCTGCACTCTTGCAGCGAGCAGCGCGAGCATGGCTGGGCTGGCATCGATGGCGACGACGTGGACCGTGGGGTTGCGGCGTAGAAGCTGGGTGGTGAAGCGGCCATCGCCGTCGCCGAGGACCAGGGCATGGCGCGCGTGCAGCATGGAAGGCATCTGGGCGGAGCGGCAACGTTCGAGTTGGCGGCCGAAGGCCAGATACTCGAGCCAGCTGTAGAGGCGGGCGACTCGATCGAAACCTGCTTTGCCGGCGTCGGGGGCCATGCCTTCAGGGCCTGCTCAGGAGGAAGAGCAGCGGGGTGAGCAGGGCGAGGTCGGCGAGCACGCGCACGCGGCGCGCGAGAGCGGGCCGGGGCTCGGCCGGCAGCATCCGCAACAGCATGGCCAGCGAGAGCGAGGAGAGCAGCAGGGAGAGCAGCACGGGCTGCGCCGGGCGGTCCCGGGTGAGGAGCGAGGCAGCGGCGGCGACCAGGCCGGCCGCTGCGGAGGCGACCCAGAGGAGCATGCGGGGCGCGCGGGCGGTGGGAGAGCCGTGGCCCTCGGCGTGGCTGATCAGGGCGCAGTTAAGCCAGCACAGCAGGCCCAGCAGCAAGGCCGCGCCGAGCAGTGCCGGCCGGTGCAGGGGAGCAGCAGCCACCCAGGCTGGCGCCAGCACGGCCGCGGTAAAAAGCACGGCTACGGCGCCCTCCTTGGCAAAACCGTGGAGGGGCCGAGACCCGACGCCCGCGGGCAGAAGCCGGGAGTGCACCTGAGCCGCGTAGACCAGGACGGCGGCGCCGAGGAGCAGGTAGAGCTGCAGCAGCGGGCGGGGCACCTGCCAGCACAGGGCAGCAGCGGCGGCGCTCGCCAGGCCGCAGAGGGGCAGGAGGATGCGACGATGCCTCGCAGCAAAGTAATGACGCTGCTCGAGCGGGACGGCGCCGGGACGAAGGCCGTCGAGCACGCGGTCGAGGACGTAGATGGTCCAGGTGCTGAACGCGAGCAGGGCAAGGTCGGCGAAGGGCAGGCGGCGACCGGCCATGCGGCCTAGCGCGAGCGCCCAGACGAGCGCGACGCTGGGTGCGTCGACGCTGCAGAGATGCCAGCGCAGGGCGCAGTCCTTGAGGACGCGAACCCATACGGGCGAGCGATGGGCGAGGGTTCTTGCTGGCGGGACGATGGTGCTGTCCAGCCTTGCCATGCTCTCGGTGCTGGTCATGCTGTCCGGGCCTGCCGTGCTCTGCATGCTTCCCATGCTTGCCTTTGATGAGCTTCTTGCGGCGGATGGGCGGGCGTGAGGCAGCTGCCTCTGGGTCGAGGGCGGCGTCGGCCTTTGTTCGCCCGGCGAACGCGGTTCGAAGGACATCTCTCTGCGCAGGCTGCAACCATTCGCTGCGTCCAGCCGTCCTTTGCAGCAGAGAGGGGAGACCGCACACGCGAGTGACGCTGCGCAGATAGGCTGCGCCGGCGCTGATGCGAAAGCGAGCGGCACGGGCTGGATCGAGTGTGGCTGGCTGGCTCTGAGTGCGGGGCCTGTTTGCGCGAACCTGTTTGCCGCGAACCTGGTTGCGCAGACCTGGTTGCGCAGACCTGGTTGCGCAGACATCGTTGCGCTGGCACTTGTCCCCGGGCGCTGCTTCTTTGGGTGCGCCCGCTGCTGACTTACTATGGGGAGAGGAGAGTGATCTCTCTCGCGATGCGCAGCGTACTGGCAGGCAGCGCTGGACAGGGTAGATGCGCTGACAGAACGCCTTGCACCTCCGAGGGTGCAGGCCACACGCGAACCAAGACGCGCCACAAGACGGCGATCCGGCAGCGGCGCTGTAAGCCGTGCATCCATAGTATGCAGAGTCTCTGAGGCGATCCAAACCCGATGGAACAACAACCACCCGCTCGACCTCTCCTGTCAGCAACCCACTCTCCGGCAAGCCATCCGACACCTGCTCCGCAGCCCCGCAAGAAGAGGCGGTGGATTTGGATCGTGCTGCTAGCGGTGATGGGGCTGGCGTTTTTCCTGGTCTGGCGGCACAAGCCGGCAGTCTCGGCCGAAGCTGCGGCTGGCGGCGGCCGTCGCAACCAGGGACCGGTCACGATCAACGTGGCGACGGCAGGGCGCGGGCAGATGGCCGTGAACCTGGATGCGATTGGCACGGTGACGCCCACCTACACGGCAACCATCAACAGCCAGGTGAGTGGCCAGGTGGTGGCGGTGCACTACCGGGAAGGGCAGACGGTGCGCAAGGGCACACCGCTGCTGGACATCGATTCCAGGCCCTACCAGGCGACGCTGGATACAGCGCTGGGTACGCTGGCGCGGGACCGCGGGGTGCTGGGGCAGGCCACCATGGACCTGCAGCGGTACCAGGCCGCGTGGGCGCGCAATGCCATTGCCAAGCAGCAGCTGGATGACCAGGTAAAGCTGGTGGAGCAGGACCAGGGCCTGGTCAAGGCGGACGAGGGCACGGTGGAGAGCGACCAGGTGCAGCTTGCCTTCTGCCACATCACCTCGCCCATCGCGGGCCGCGTGGGACTGCGCCTGGTGGACCCCGGCAACATCGTGACGGCGAACAGCAGCACACCGCTCGTGATCGTGACGCAGGTGCAGCCGATCACGGTGGTCTTCACCATTCCCGAAGATGCGCTGCCGCAGGTGCAGAGCGCCATGAAGCACGGGGCGCTGGTGACGACGGTCTTTGACCGCTCGAACGAGCACCGGCTGGCCATCGGCAAGCTGCTCTCGCTTGACAACCAAATTGATACCACCACGGGCACGATCAAGCTGCGTGCGGTGTTTGACAACCGCGACATGGCGCTGTACCCCAACCAGTTTGTGAACACGCGGCTGCTGACGACGGTGCTTCAGAACCAAATCATGGTGCCGAGCTCGACGATCCAGCGCAATGCGCAGCAGACCTTTGTGTACCGGATCGCCGACAGCCAGGCGACGATTGTGCAGGTGAAGGTGGGCAATGCGGATGGCCCGATGACGGCGGTGCAGGGGCTGAAGGAGGGCGACCAGGTGGCGGACAGCAGCTTTGAGAAGCTGCAGAACCACTCCAAGGTGCACGTGGTGAAGCAGAAGCTGGGCTCAGCCGATACCGAGGAGAGCAGCACGCCGTGAGCATCTCCCGACCCTTCATCCTGCGGCCGGTGGCGACAGCGCTGCTGATGGCAGCCATCCTGCTGGTGGGCATTGTGGCTTATACACAACTGCCAGTCTCGGCCCTGCCGCAGGTGGATTATCCGACGATCCAGGTGCTGACGTTTTATCCGGGCGCGGCGCCTGACGTGATGGCCACGACGGTGACGGCTCCACTGGAGCGGCAGTTTGGGCAACTGCAGGGCCTGAGCCAGATGACATCCACATCGGCGGGCGGGGTGTCGGTGATCGTGCTGCAGTTTACGCTCGCACTCCAGATCGATATTGCCGAAGAAGAAGTGCAGTCGGCGATCAACGCGTCGCAGAGCTTCCTGCCGTCTGACCTGCCTACGCCGCCGATCTACTCGAAGACCAATCCGGCGGATGCGCCGGTGCTGACGCTGGCGATCACGTCGAAGACCATCCCGCTGCCGCACGTGGAGGATCTGATTGACACGCGCCTGGCGCCGAAGCTGTCGCAGCTGGCCGGGGTTGGGCTGGTCGCAATCTCCGGCGGTCAAAAGCCGGCGGTGCGCATCCAGGTGGACCCTACCCTGCTGGCGTCCTACGGCCTCAACCTCGAAGACGTGCGCACGGCGCTCACCAACAGCAGTGTCAACTCTGCCAAGGGCAGCTTTGACGGGCCGCGGCAGGACTATCAGATTGACGCGAACGACCAGCTGCAGACCACGGCCGACTACGCGGACGTGGTGGTTGCCTATCGAAACCAGTCGCCCATCCTGCTGAAGAATGTAGCGAGGATCGTAAACGGTATAGAGAACACGCAGCAGGCGGCGTGGATGAACCAGACGCCTGCCGTGATCCTGAACGTGCAGCGGCAGCCGGGCGCGAACACCATCAGCGTGGTGAAGAGCATCAAGAATCTGTTGCCGCAGCTGGAGACGACGCTGCCGGCCGGGTTGCAGATCACCGTTCTGACCGACCTCACGACCAGCATCCAGGCGTCTGTGGACGACGTGGAGTTTGAGTTGATGCTGACCATCGGGCTGGTGGTGATGGTCATCTTCCTCTTCCTGCGATCGCTCGCGGCGACCATCATTCCGAGTGTCGCCGTACCGCTGTCGCTGGTCGGCACCTTTGGCACGATGTACGCGCTGGGATACTCGCTCGATAACCTGTCGCTGATGGCGCTGACCATCTCGACGGGCTTCGTCGTCGATGACGCGATCGTAATGATTGAGAATATCTCGCGCTACCTGGAGGAAGGCGATGCGCCGATGGAGGCGGCGCTGAAGGGCGCGGGGCAGATCGGCTTCACCATCCTCTCGCTGACCATCTCGCTGATCGCCGTGCTGATCCCGCTGCTCTTTATGGGAGACGTGGTGGGGCGGCTGTTCCGGGAGTTTGCGGTGACGCTCGCGGTCACCATCATCATCTCGGCGGTGGTCTCGCTGACGCTGACGCCCATGATGTGCGCGCGCATTCTGAAGCACAACCCGGAGGCGCAGCAGGGCCGGCTCTACCGGGCGTCGGAGCATGCGTTTGCGAGCATGATCGCCTTTTATGGGCGCTCGCTGCGCTTCGTTCTCCGCTTCCAGCCGGTGGCGCTGCTGGTGGCAGTGGCGACGCTGGCGCTGACGATTTTTCTGTACATCGTGATCCCCAAGGGCTTCTTCCCGGTGCAGGATACGGGCGTGATCCAGGGTATCTCGCAGGCGTCGGAGACGATCTCGTTTCCGGCCATGGCGCAGAGGCAGCAGGAGCTAGCGGCGGTGATCCTGGCTGACCCGGCCGTGGAGAGTCTCTCCTCGTTTATCGGTCCGGATGGCACCAACACCACGCTCAACAGCGGGCGATTCGAGATCAACCTGAAGCCGCTGGCCCAGCGCGATCTGACTGCTTCGGACGTAATTCGCAGGCTGCAGACCAAGCTCGCGAAGGTGCAGGGGATTCGGCTCTACATGCAGGCGGTGCAGGATATTACGGTAGATGACCGGGTGACGCGGACGCAGTACCAGTACACGCTGGAAGACCCGGACGCGAATGAGCTGAACACCTGGACGGCGAGGTTTGTGGACAAGCTGAAGCAGCTGCCGGAGCTTGAAGACGTAGCCACCGACCAGCAGACGGGTGGCCTGGCTACCTCGATCTTCATCGATCGAGTGACGGCTTCGCGGCTGGGCATTGCGCCTACCACGATCGATAACACGCTCTACGACGCGTTTGGTCAGCGGCAGATCTCGACCATGTACACGCAGCTGAACCAGTACCACGTGATCCTTGAGACGCAGCCGCGGTTCCAGCTGGACCCGACGCACCTGAACGACATTTATATCCAGGCGAATGCGTCGGCCAATGCCACGGGAAGCGGCGCAACGTCTTCGTTCGCGTCTTCCAGTTCCTCGTCCGCGGGATCGGCGGCGTTGACTTCGAGCGTGCTGTACACGCCTTCTTCCGGCATTTTCTCAGCGCCGGCGAATGCGATTTCGCTGGCCGGGACCGGTACCACGTCGAGCAGCACCAATGTGAATACTTCGACTACCGGCGCCCAGCCGCGGCAGATTCCGCTGACCGCCTTTGCCCAGATCACGCAGGTGACCGAGCCGCTCTCGATCAATCACCAGGGCCAGTTTCCTGCGGTCACGGTCTCGTTCAACCTGGCGCCGCAGGCGGCGCTGGGCAATGCGATCACGAAGATCGACAAGGTGGCCAAGGAAATGGGTTTTCCGCTGAGCATGCAGGCGGACTTCCAGGGGACGGCGGCGAGTTTTCGCAACTCGCTCTCAAATGAGGCGCTGCTGATCCTGGCCGCGCTGGTCACGGTCTACATTGTGCTGGGCGTGCTGTACGAGAGCTTCATTCACCCCATCACGATCCTGTCGACGCTTCCGTCTGCGGGTGTGGGCGCGCTGCTGGCGCTGACCCTCTTCGGTGAGGACCTGAGCGTGGTCGCGATCATCGGCATTATCCTGCTCATCGGCATTGTGAAGAAGAACGGCATCATGATCGTCGACTTTGCGCTGGAGGCGGAGCGGGTGCATGGCAAGAGCTCGACGGAGGCCATCTACGAGGCGAGCCTGCTGCGCTTTCGGCCGATCATGATGACGACGATGGCGGCGCTACTGGGGGCGCTGCCGCTGGCGTTTGGGCATGGCATCGGGTCGGAGTTGCGGCGTCCGCTGGGCATCGTGATGGTGGGGGGACTGCTGGTCTCGCAGGTGCTGACGCTCTACACGACGCCTGTGATTTATATCTTCTTCGACAACATTGCCAAGCGATTCAGCCGCAGCCCGGCTGAGCCGAGAACCGGGAACGAGCCTCAGCACTCCTCGCCTGCGCCGCAGGTGGCGGGCCGCCTATGAGTATCTCGGCTCCCTTTATCCACCGCCCAGTGGCGACCACGCTGCTGACCGTGGCAATTGCGATCGCGGGCATTGTGGGGTATACGGTACTGCCGGTGTCGCCGCTGCCGCAGGTCGATTTTCCTACGATCCAGGTGCAGAGCGGGCTGCCGGGAGCGAGCGCGGAGATCATGGCGTCGTCGATAGCGACGCCGCTCGAGCGGCAGTTCTCGCACATCGCCGGCGTCACCGAGATGACCTCTTCGAGCTCGCTCGGGTCGACCAACATCACGCTGCAGTTTGAGTTGAACCGGGACATCAATGGCGCGGCGCGGGATGTGGAGGCGGCCATCAACTCGGCGCGCACCTACCTGCCGGCCAACCTGCCGGGTAACCCGACCTATCGCAAGGTGAACCCGGCAGACGCGCCCATCATGATCCTCGGGCTTACGTC
>DASWUY010000550.1:0-1722 GCA_036401435.1 Acidobacteriaceae bacterium
TGCTTCAGGTTGTTGCAGATCGACATCTTGCCGCAGAAGCTGTCCCGCCGGAACGCGATGCCCATCTTGCCCGCATGATCGGGAGTGGCTTGGATCAAAACCGGTACGCGGAGATCCGCCAGCCGCAGCGTATCCGCCAGCCCGCGCTCCTCGCCAAAGTTCGGCAGCGTAATAATGATGCCGTCGATCTCCGCCGCATGGGCCTTGAACAGCGCCGCGCACTTCTTGGCGTCCTCGTAGGTCTCCACCGCGCCGTGCGCCGTCTCCGCCGCCGTAAGGCAGATCGGCTTGATCCCCACCGCCTCCAACGCGGCAACCATCTCCAGCCGCCCGCTGGTGGCCAGGTGGCTGGGAAAGAATCCTCGGTTACCTACAATTACGCCCATCGTCATCTGCTTCGCCATCTCGCTCCATTGCCCCTGAAGGGGTCTTTGCTTGTCCTGCGTTCCATCGTCATGCATCCCCACAGTTATCTTCTGCGGTCTGCTAAAAAAACTCAGTCCATATCTGCAACTACGCCTTGTCCGGGCGGAAGCGCACCGTGTAGAAGCCGCCGAACACACTTAGTACGACTCCCCACCAGAACGTCGGCTGCAGGTTCGCCAGCACCGTCGGCGGAGGGTCATCCCACTCGGTCGTGCCGGTCGCAATCAGCACCATCCCGTACACCAGCATCAAAATGCCGCAAAAGAACCAGATCGATATATCCCTTCGCTCGCTCATGCTCGTCTCCGCTCCGTCTCGTCTCAACTCTATCCAGTCCGTCCAGCGTCCTACCAGAAGATCAAATTCAACACGAAGAAGACCGTAATCACCACGCACGCCCAGAAGATCGGCTTCTGCCAGATCCCCACCGAGCCGTCATCCGGAATCGGTGTCGCGCCATACACCAGCCCCGACAGCTCAGCAATCGGAGTCGGCTTGGTAATCAGGCTGACCACAATCGTCACGCCCACGCACACCACCCAGCTCCACAGCGCGCGGTAGAGGTTTGCCGCCATGGCCTGTACCCGCATGATTGTGTCGCCGCTGGCGTGCGGCTGCAGGATCATGAACCGGATGTTCGCCGGGTCATGGCTCACCATCAGCCACATTGCGATCGACGACGCGGTACCCGCCGCCAGCCCCCAGAAGCCGCCCGCCTTCGTCGCCCGCTTCCACAGCATCCCCAGGATCACCGTCCCGAACAGTGGCGCGATAAAGAAGCTGAACAGCTCCTGCACGTAGTCCATGATGCTGGCCGCGCCCATCACCAGATACGCCGTCCCAATCGACACCAGCATCCCGATTACGGTCGACCACCGGCCCATCGCAACGTAGTGCTTGTCGCTCGCCTTTTTGTTGATGAACGCCCCGTAGAGGTCATACGTCCACACCGTCGAGAAGGCGCTGACGTTACCCGCCATTCCGCTCATAAAGCCCGCCACCAGTGCCGTAATCCCCAGCCCCAGCAGCCCCGGCCCGCAGTACCGGATCAGCATCAGCGGAAGCACCTGGTCGAAGCTGTGCTCGCCCGTCGCCTTCGCCACATCGGTCGGTACCAGGTGGTACATCATGCTGCCGTCGGCGTTGTGCAGCCCCAGCGCGATCAGCCCCGGCACGATGACGATCAGCGGCACCGCCATCTTGAACGCAGCGCCGATCACCGGAGCCATCTTCGCCGCGCGCAGGTTATTCGCGCTCAACACGCGCTGCACTACCAGGAAGTCCGTCGTCCAGTAC
>DASWUY010000551.1:0-1704 GCA_036401435.1 Acidobacteriaceae bacterium
TGGTCACGGAAGGCGTAGAGCCTGCGGTCCTTCAGGTCGCGCAGCCTGGGCGCAAAGCGGAAGCCGAGCAGGGCCAGGAGGCCGAACACCTGATCGGTGGCACCGCCGGTGTCGGTGAAGTGCTCGACAACGCGCAGCCCCGTGCCGTGCTGGAGCAGCCCGTCCAGCACGTGCGGTGCCTCGGAGGCGGTCGCCGCGATGACCTTGGTGTGGAACGGCCCGAACTGGTCGGAAATGTGGGTGTAGAACGCGACCCCGGGCTCGTTGCCGTGCCGGGCATTGACGTCGCCCAGCGCTTCGCCGCGGCCGCCAGCGCGGAAGAACTGCGCGTCCGAGCTGGAGGTGGTGCCGTCACCCCAGATCCTGGCCAGCGGCAGCGCCCGGTGCGCCTCGATCAGGCGGGCGAGTGCTGCGGCGTAGCATTCCTCGCGCACGTGCCAGTCGTGCATCCAGGCGAGCTGACGCAGGCTGTGGCCCTGGCAGGACTCCGCCATCCGGCTCAGGCCCAGGTTGATGCCGTCGGCCAGGACCGTGGTGAGCAGGGCGGCCCGCTCTTCGACGGCCCGGCCGCTGCGCTGGTGGGTGAAGCAGTCCGAGAATCTGGTCCAGCCGTCCACCTCAAGGAGCAGATCGGTGATCCGGGGGCGTGGCAGCATGCTGTAGGCGTCCTGCGCGGCCCGCAGCGCCTCGGGCGGCGTTTCGGCCCTGAGCGGCGTGATGCGCAGACCGGTCTCGTCCAGCACGGCATCGGGCAGCCGGCCGGCCTTGGCCAGGACAGCGACGTCCGCCATCGCGGCCGCGAGCGCATCGCGCCTGGTGGCAAGGTGACGCTCCACGTTCTCCTCCACCCCGACCGGCAGCGGCCCCTCGGCGCGCAGGGCCGCGAAGGTCGGCTTGGGCAGCAGGCAGTCCTCGAAGTTGCGGTAGCGCCGGCTGCCCCGCACCCACACGTCGCCGGCCCGCAGCCGGTCGCGCAGCTCGGACAACACGCACACCTCCCAAGCCCGGCGGTCCACCTTGCCGCCCGCGTCCACCACGAAAGGACGCCAGCCGCGGCGGATGAAGCCGAGCGGTGCGGTCCCGGGCAGGGTGCGCTTGCCGGCCTGGTTCGTGTCCCGCAGCAGCGACACGGCCTTGAGCAGGCCGGAAGCGCTGGCCGTCCCTTCGAAGGCGAACGCCTCCAGCAACGCGGGGGCGAACTGGCGCATTGCTGGCCACCGCTGGACCAGCTCGGCCCGCACGTCCACCGTTTCGGGCCGCGCGATCTGTTCGGCCTCGGCGACGGCGCGCAGGAACGGCCCCCAGCCCACGGCGCTCTCCACCGCCTCGCTAACATCCGTCCCGTCCTCCCGCGCGGCGATGAGGGCGCGTCCCGCGCAGGCCAGGAGCCGCAGGTGGCGCTGGGCGTCGCGCAGCGCAGCCGCGGCGTTGTCGACGGCCTTCCGCTCCGCCCGGCGCGACAGGCCGCCCATGAGCTTGTCGAACATGAGCAGCGCCGCGTCGGTCAGTTCCGTGTCCAACCGCAGTACGGTGGCGGCGAGAGTCGCCGAACGCCAGGGCTGGGCCAGGTCGCGCAGGTGCTGCGCCGTCATGCGCAGGCCCTCGCCGGCGAGCGCATCGAACGCCGCCGGTGGCACCGCGGCCTCGCGGTTCCGGTCCAGGCCGATCGCGCGCACGGTTCCGACACGCTCAATCAGGCTGACC
>DASWUY010000552.1:0-4839 GCA_036401435.1 Acidobacteriaceae bacterium
CTCTGTGTGGTGCTCTTCAACGAGATCATGCGCACCCGCGTGCCCTCGATTGGCGCGGCCGTCGCCTTCTTCCTGCTGCTCTCGCTGGTCCCGCTTCTGATGGTGGCGTCTGCCATGCTGGGTGTGCTGCCCATCCCCAACCTCTTCCAGCAACTGCTGGACATGATGGCCATGCTGGTGCCGCCGGACGCCATGGTATTCGTCAAAAGCATGCTGCAGAGCATCGTCACCCCGCATGCCGGGCGCATCCTGTCCATCGGCGTGCTCAGCTACCTGTGGGCCAGCGCCGGCGCGTTCGTGGCGTTGATCGACGCCTTGAACATCGCCTATGACGTCAAGGAAGGCCGCTCCTGGTGGCGGGACCGGGTGCAGGCGCTGCTCCTTACCTTCACCAGCGGCGGCCTGGCGCTCATTTCGCTGCTCTGCCTGATCGCCGGACCGCACTTTGCCCACGTGCTCTCCTACCTGGTGCCCATCCCCGCAGTGTTCACGGTGCTATGGCCGCCGCTGCGCGTAGGCGTCATGCTGGTCACCTTCATCTCCGGTCTGGTGCTGCTCTACTACTTTGGGCCGAACAAGCGCACCACGCTGCGGTCTTCGCTCCCCGGCGCCGCGCTTGCCGTCGGCATCTGGTTTGTCGGCTCGCTCATCCTCAGCTACTACCTCGAGCACATGGCCAACTACAGCGCCACCTACGGCTCGCTGGGCGCGATCATCGGGCTGATGCTCTGGCTCTACCTCACCTCGGTCTCCATCCTGGTCGGAGCCGAGCTCAACGCCGAGCTGATCAAGCGCACAGGCCCGCAGCAGTCCGACGCCTCCACAGCCAGGCCTGGCGCCGCGGTCCCTGCTGCCGGGGTCCTGCAGCGTCACCCCATGTAGAGGCCGCCGTTTACGTCCAGCACGTGACCGGTGATATAACCCGCGCCGGGCGAGGCGAGAAACGCAACTGCGTGCGCTACATCCTCATCGGCGCCGGGCCGGTTCAGCGGAACATGCGCCAGCATGGCTGCACGCTGCTTCTCATCCAGCACCTCGGTCATCGCCGTCTCAATGTAGCCCGGCGCCACCGCATTCACGGTGATGGAGCGTGACCCGAGCTCGCGGGCCAGCGACCGGGTCAGCCCGATCAGCCCAGCCTTGCTGGCCGCATAGTTCGCCTGGCCCGCCTGCCCCGTCTGCCCCACCACGCTCGTGATGTTGATAATCCGGCCCCACCGGTTGCGCACCATGGGGCTGAGCAGTGCCTGCGTCAGCAGGAAGACCCCGGTCAGGTTGGTCGAGAGCACGTCGTCCCAGTCGGCGCGCTTCATGCGCATCGACAGGCCGTCGCGCGTAATGCCTGCATTGTTGACCAGGATATCGATGGCCCCGCACTCGGCCAGGACCTGCCGCGCCGCTGCCTTGATGGAGTCCTCTTGCGCCATGTCCAGCGTCTGGACGAGAGCCGCAGGGCCCTCCGCAGCGCCGGCGATCTCACCCGAGACCTCCTCCAGCCTGGCCTGGTTGCGGGCCGCAAGCACCACCCGCGCACCCTGCCCGGCAAGGCGCAGGGCGATGGCCCGGCCGATCCCCTGCGAGGCGCCGGTGACGAGCGCCGTCTTGCCCAGCAGCGGGAGCCCGCGAGACTCGTTGAAGGTGGTAGGCAGGGTTTGTTCAGGCGTCGTCGACAGGGAAAATCTCTCTCTCTCGCCAGCGTGCGGCGTGTGCCATCGCGGGTCACGCGGCTGCGGGTTCAAAGTACCGGCTCGCGGTCCAGTATAGCCGTCCAGGATAAGAAAAGCTCCGCGGCTGTGCTCGCGCGGGGCGGGTCACAGCGGCTCAGCCACCGCGACCGCGCTCAGGCTGCTGCGCCTGGCAGGCATCCGCTCCAGCGCCCAGATGTACACCGACAGCTCGCGCGAGTAGTGCAGCAGCGGCAAGGTCTCCGGCAGCCGCAGCCCAAAGGCGTGAGCCAGCTCGTTCGACTCAAACTCCGCCTCCGCGCGCTCCAGCGGCCAGGGCAGGTGGTGAATCCGCGCGCGTAGCAGCTTGCCTGCCCAATCCGTCGTGTAGAGGCTGTAGCGCGCCGTCAGGAACTCCTCTGCGGGCCCCTGCACCGCCGTGCCCAGCGAGCGGTACCGCGCACGAAAACGCGCCGGCTTCCGCGACAGCAGGCGAGAGCTCGCATACTCGACCACCCGGTTGACGCCCGCCTGGTCGCCGTACCCCACGTGCATGCGCGCCCAGTAGTAGGGCAGGTGAAAACGCAGCCGGGCAAAGGCCACCGCAAACGGGTTCGTCGCGTCGAGTGAAAAGAAGTACACCCCGGTCTGGTTCGTATTCTCCTCGCGCACATAGGTGCGCAGGTTGAGCTCGGCAAAGCGATTGGCGCCCGGCAGCCGCGGCAGTCCCCGCAGCTGGATCTGGTCCATGGTAAAAGGCACCACCCCCAGCCACGCCCTGCCCTCAAAGGTGTCTGCCGCCAGCCCCGCCGGCAGCAGCCGCTCTATCTCCCTCGCCGGCACCGGCCAGTGCGCGAAGAGAAGGTCGTTCCACCGCTGGCGCATCACCCACGGCGTACCCGGCAGCGCATCCGGGCGGTGCGTGGTTGAGAGCAGGATCGAGTCCGGACCATCCTCGTCCTGGCCGCCAAAGCGCATCGGCTCGCGAGCGCCGCACGCAGTACCCGGCGCCGCGCCTGCCACGGCGCCTCGCGCAAGCAGCGTGCAGACGGAAGGAGTTCCCGCGACGCTCGGCGCCGCGAGGCCCTGTACGCCCTGGGTCTGTTCGCTCTGCCTTTTGCCCGGCCGCATACCTGTATTGTGCGGCAAGTAGGGGGACTTACGGTAGCCGCGCTCCCGGATCGCCAATGGGTGAGCGACACAGCCCGCCCATCCTCGTCACCCGCGCTCCGCGGCAGCCGCCGTGCGAGACGCCCTCTCGCTCGCCGATGCCTTATCCTCGGTGAGAATGCCTGAGCCCCCTGCGCCTTTTCTCCGCTCCGTCACCCCACCCGCTGGCTCGCCTGCAGCGCCTGTCACCGGCCCTCGCAACGCGACCGAAGTCTTTGCCGTGCATGGCGCGGACCCTGAAGTCCTGGCCTACGCCATGGCCAAGTATTCGCGCTCCTCCCTCTCCATGAAGCAGTCGCTCCAGGAGATTGGCGCGCAGCGCGCCGAGCAATTTCTGAACACCTTTTACTTCCAGTACGGCCATCGCTCCATCGCCGACCTGGCCCATGTCGCGTTCGCGATTGAGCGCCTCTCGCTCCTTGCGGCCATCGTGCTGGTCGACGAGCAGCGCTGGGACGGCCAGGAGCGCTCCACCCGCTACCAGGACTTCGAGAAGAGTGGCTGGTACCTGCCCCTGTTCGCACCCGAAGAGGCAGAGGCGGAGCGTGCCTTTACCGGCACCGTAGAAGGCTTGTTCGCCGCCTATCGCGCCGTGTCCGACGGCGTCCTCGCCTCACTCACCGCAGCCGTCCAGCGGCCCGAGGCCATGAAGCCCGAGGCCTACACGCGCACTCTGCGCGCCCGCGCCTTTGATGTCGCCCGCTACCTGCTCCCGCTCGCCACCAACACGTCGCTCGGCCAGATTGTCAACGCCCGCACGCTCGAGACCCAGGTCTCCCGCCTCCTCTCGCATCCGCTTGCCGAGGTGCGGGAGCTGGGGGAACAGCTGCGTCGCGCCGCCGCGGGTACAGCCTGGAACCCGCACGCTGAGGCTCTCGGTGCACTCGCGGCAGAGATCCGGGCTGCCGATCCGGCGCTGGGCGATCGCGCCCACGCTCTGCTGACCCGCGAGGTCCGCGTGGCGCCCACCCTGGTCAAGTACGCCGCGCCCAACCCCTATGCCGTCTCCACCGCAGCCCTGCTGCGTCAGGCCGCGGGCGAGCTGCTCGACCGGCAGCCCATCGCGCCCGCGCCGCTGGTCGACCTGGTCGATGGCCCTGACCCGCTCGAGGTAGAGCTGGCCACCAGCCTGCTCTACACCGCCTGCCACTACCCGTACCGACAGATTCGCGACCAGGTGCGCGCGCTCCCCGCCGCCCGCCGCGACGAGATCATCGACCTCGGTCTGCGCGAGCGCGGCCGCCACGATGAGCTGCTGCGCGAGTTCTCTGCCGGACAAGGCCTGCGCTTTGACATCCTGATGGACATTGGCGGCTTCCGTGACATGCATCGCCACCGCCGCTGCGTGCAGCTGATCCAGGACTTCACCCCGCTGCATGGCTACGAAACTTCGGAGGGGCTGGAGGAGGCCGGGCTGACCGCCATGTACAGCGCTGCCATGGACGCGGCACATGCGGCGGCCGCAGGGCTCTCGCCCTCCGGAGATGCCCGTTCGCAGTACCTTCTCCCGCTCGGCACCCGCGTCCGCGCGCTCTTCAAGATGGACTTCGCCGAGGCGCTCTATATTGCCGAACTGCGTTCCGGTCCCCAGGGACACTTCTCCTACCGGCGCGTAGCCTGGGAGATGTACCAGGCCGTCGCCCGGCAGCATCCATCGCTCGCGCGCTACTTCCGGGTCACCGATATTCGGGAGCCAGTCGACCTGCTCAGGCGATGAAGGAGGGCCTGACCGCACGAAGGCTGCAATTCCCGATTTGGGATGACCTTGGTGTTTGTCTTTTCTTCGCCTCAGGGCAGCCGGCAGTGTTAGGATTCGCTTATCCCTTTGTACGAAAACAAGACATTCCTGGCGGCGGCGTTTTCACCAGCCTCCCCGGGCCGAGTAGAGACTGGAGATACTTGTGGCGGAAGAACGTTCCCGGGCGATCGAGGCAGCGCTGGCGCAGTTGGATAAGCAGTTTGGCAAGGGTTCGGTGATGCGCCTGGGCAGCAAGGAGACGCTGCC